>JBJFDX010000126.1:0-2500 GCA_051890235.1 Bacteroidaceae bacterium
TGATGGATGGTTTGCCAATAAGTATCCTCGTAAGGATGACCATGCAGGCTTGGGCGACTGGGAGGCAACCAAGGATAAATTGCCTGATGGAATACCTGGTCTGGTGAGAGATGCCAAGAAAGCAGGTGTGAAGTTTGGTATCTGGGTAGAGCCGGAGATGGTCAATCCCAAAAGTGAACTCTTCGAGAAGCATCCTGACTGGGTTATCATGCAACCCAATCGTGAGACCTATTATTATCGCAACCAGTTGGTGCTGGATATCTCCAATCCCAAGGTGCAGGATTATGTATATAATATTGTGGACCGTATCATGACGGAGAATCCTGAGGTGGCTTACTTCAAGTGGGACTGCAACAGTGTCATCACCAACATCTATTCGCCTTATCTCAAACAAGAGCAGGGGCGCTTGTATATCGATCACGTGCGTGGTATATATAACGTACTCACACGTCTGCATGCCAAGTATCCTCGGTTGCCGATGATGCTCTGTTCAGGAGGTGGGGGACGTATGGACTATGAGATGCTGAAGTACTTCACTGAGTTCTGGTGTTCCGATGATACGGATCCCTATGAGCGCATCTATATACAGTGGAGTCTCTCAAAATTCTTTCCTGCAAAGACCATGGGCTCACATGTCACGAACTGGAACAGACGTGCAAGTGTGAAGTTCCGTACCGATGTGTGCAGTTCGTGTAAGCTGGGCTTTGACATCGATCTGAAATCGCTTTCTCAGGACGAGTATAAGTTTGTGCAGAGTGCGGTCAAGAACTACAATGACATGAAACCGGTAATCCTTGAGGGAGATCAGTATCGCTTGATTTCACCCTATGAGACGGACCATTGTGCACTCAACTATGTAAGCAAGGACAAACAGCGTGCTGTACTCTTTGTGTATGACCTGCATCCTCGCTACAAGGAACCTCTGCGTAACGTGAAACTGCAGGGACTGGATGCACGGAAGGTATATACTGTGCGTGAGACCAATCTGATGCCTGGTGCTCAGTCCTGGCTTGAGTGTAATGGTAAGCAGTACAGTGGTGACTATCTGATGAAGGTGGGACTGAATGTGCTTACAGCCAGCGAGGGTAGCAGTAGGGTGCTGGTGCTGGAATAGGCAGAAGCGATATCATTACGCTAATGACCGATTCGGGATAATGCTGAGATAAAGTAAAGCCACGGACGAAGCTCCTGTGATGGAGTGCCGTCCGTGGCTTTACTTTATAATTATATATAATGTATAAGACTTACTTCCACACCAGTTCACGCCCTATCTGATCATAGATGTGCTGCCAATGGGCACGACTATCTATGTCACTTGCAGTCTGGCCGGCCTTCTTGGAGAGTGTTTCCAGCTGACGCAGGGTATACAGTACAGCAGGCTGGATGTCTGTGTTGCTGTTGCCATGGGCACGCATCAGATGGTTGAGCATCTCATTCTGGATGGCCATACGGTAGGGACTGACCTTCTGACCAGAATAAACCTCACTGAATACAAGTTTGGTCAGGTCGGTAAGATAAGCCTGTGGCGAATAGAGTTCGTTGAGGTAGTCAAGGCGATTCATCAGTAATGTGATGACATTGGTTCCCATTCTGATGGTGAGTTTCTGTGGGTCAGCAGCGATGCGGCGTGCGTAACTCATGTCACGCAACCACATAGGCTCGTGCAGTATCTGCTCGTCCATAAACTTCAGAGCTGCTTTCTGCTTCTCCAAGGGCTGTGGCTCGTATCTGTCTCCTGCCTGATTCTTGGCGCGATAGGTTACTCGTGTGCCTCCGATGTTGCGTGCTACATGACCACAATAGCGTGACAACTGTCCGTATATCTGGTTGTACATCTGGTTTAGGTCATTGCCATACAGGTCCTTTGCATTGTCTTTGGTCCACTCGTCCAATCGACTAATCTCATACTTCAGGTTCTGTATGCCATAAGTGCTTGCCTTCATGGCATCATCGCCCAAGTCCTCTGTCTGACATCTGGGGTCAAGTCTGCCCTCATATGCTTCTCCGTCTCCCCACCACAGACGTGGGTTCTCCTGGCTCTTGGCAGTCATCTCCTCCATGAGTCGATGATCATCGTCTTCGTCCTTTGCATCGGGTTGGTAGGTGTAACCCCATTTGATAGCCCAGTCATCATAATCGTTGATGCGTGGGAAGATACCTTCATGACCGATGTTGTCCTCAGGCTGTGCCACATAGTTGAAACGTGCATAATCCATGATGCTGGGCGTATGTCCGTGAGCTTCCACCCATGCTTTATCTCGTAAACTATCCACGGGAACGGTACTCGAGGCTCCGAAGTTGTGACGAAGGCCCAAGGTGTGTCCCACCTCATGACTGCTCACAAATCGAATCAACTGTCCCATGAGTTCTTCGCTGAAGTTCATGGAGCGTGCAGCTTCGTCGATACTGCTTGCCTGTACCATGTACCAGTCATGCACCAGACTCATCACATTGTGGTACCAGCAGATATGGCTCTCAAGTATCTCACCTGAACGTGGAT
>JBJFDX010000127.1:0-2489 GCA_051890235.1 Bacteroidaceae bacterium
GTTACAAACTGGGAATTGACCTGCCTGGTGAAAAGCGAGGCATGATTCCTAATGCTCAGTTCTATGACAAGGCCTACCGAGGAAGTTGGAACGGTCTGACCATTATCAGCATATCTATCGGACAAGGAGAAGTCAACCTCACCCCGCTCCAAATAGCCAATTTAGGAGCTACCATTGCCAATCGAGGATACTATTACACCCCACACATTGTGCAGAAGATACAAGACGAGCAACTTGACTCCACCTACACACAGAGACATTATACGATGGTAGATCGCAAGCACTATGAAACCGTTGTGGAGGGAATGCGCAAGTCTGTGCTGGGTGGTACCTGCAGAGCCGCCAACAGCCCTTGGTATGAAGTTTGCGGAAAGACAGGTACAGCACAAAACCCCCACGGGCAGGACCACAGTGTCTTCATGGGATTTGCTCCACGTGAGAATCCTCAGATTGCCATCTGCGTATACGTTGAAAATGGAGGATGGGGAGCCACTTATGGTGTGCCCATCGGAGCACTCATGATGGAACAATATATCAACGGACACCTCTCACCTGAGAGCGAGCAGAAAGCCGTTACCTACGAGAACAAGCATCTATTCAATCCCACCGACTATGTCACCATCAACAACTGACAGAATAAGACGTTCACCGCAACTCATCAAGTCTATCGACTGGATTACGATATGCCTCTACGTGGCTTTACTCGCATTGGGATGGATGAGTGTATGCGGAGCCAGCTATGATATGGAGCAAGGTTACAACTTTCTGGATTTCTCCACACGTAGCGGTATGCAGATTGTATGGATTGGCACATCGCTGTTGCTGGGCAGCATCATCCTTATGACTGACGACCGCCTCATTGAGTCGCTTTCCTATTTCCTATATATATTTATGCTCGGTCTTCTGTTTGTCACGCCATTCCTTGCGCATGACATCAAAGGTTCCATGTCCTGGATTAAGATAGGAACATTCAGCATCCAACCTGCAGAATTTGCAAAATTCACCACAGCGCTCTGCATAGCCAAAGCAATGAATTCCTATGGATTTGACTTATCGAAATGGCGTGATCTTCTGCTTTGCACTGCCATCATCATCGTTCCGATGGGACTGATTGTCATGCAGAAAGAGACTGGAAGTGCCCTGGTGTATGCCAGTTTTTTCCTGATGCTTTATCGTGAAGGAATGCCAGGAGGAATACTCTTTGCTGCAGTCTCTGCTGTAGTCTACTTTGTGGTGGGCGTTCGTTTTTCCGAGCTTGCCATCTGGTCTGGTGCACCTGTATCCCTGGGCACAGCACTTGTTCTTGCACTTGTACATCTGTTTACGGTGCTGCTTGTCAGAGCCTACACTCCCGACCGAAAAGTTGTGCAAAAAATCCTGTGGTATGGATTGGGAGCCGAATGTTGTGCTCTGCTCTTCTGTTACTACGTGATTCCTTTTGACATTACATGGATTCTGCTTATAACCTGCATCCTCATGATACTGTACCTGATATGGCTTTCATTACGAGAGCAAATGATGCGATACCTCTATATAGCACTCTTTGCCATAGGAAGTCTTGCCTTCTTCTACTCTGCCAATTTTGTTCTCAATGAGGTAATGGAGCCACACCAGCAGACTCGAATCCGAGTCTTGCTTGGCTTGGAGGATGACCCTCGTGGTGCTGGATATAATGTAATACAGGCCAAGATAGCCATCGGTTCAGGCGGACTACGTGGCAAAGGATTTTTGAACGGAACACAAACGAAACTTCGCTATGTTCCCGAGCAAGACACCGATTTCATCTTCTGTACCGTGGGTGAAGAAGAAGGATTCCTGGGCTGTGCTGCCGTATTGGGCCTCTTCCTGGCACTTATTTTACGTCTCATCCATTTGGCAGAACGTCAGCCATATACCTTCGGTCGTGTCTATGGTTACTGTGTCATGAGTGTTTTTCTGTTCCATGTCTTCATCAACGTGGGTATGGTATTGGGGCTGACACCCGTCATAGGCATACCATTACCCTTCTTCAGTTACGGAGGTTCGTCCTTGTGGGGATTTACGATTCTACTCTTCGTCATGCTTCGCATAGATGCTGGCAGAAATCGAATGCGTCGCAACTAATCCTTGGCGGGCACACTGGAGGACACCCTTACACCTACATCAGTCACTCCATTTATTCTCTCGCGATTCATCAGGTGACAGATGCTCACCTGACTGCACTTTCCTGCAGAATCTGCAACCAGCATCACCGCATCCGAACTATATTCCAGGAAACTTAAACCACGTCCAGTAAAGATGCCGTTATCATCAGTCATATCTATCCGTAAGGTATCAACATGTAAAACATTCCGTAAAGAGTCTGACTGAATCAAGGCAAGCCATAAATCTGCATAAGGGTACGAGCGTACTGCACGAACCTCCACTTCTACACAGCATGCCTCTCTCTCCATACTGTCGGGAAACAGAAAGGACACCGTATCCTGCCTGTTCCATCCCTGTTGGGAGAG
>JBJFDX010000128.1:0-2481 GCA_051890235.1 Bacteroidaceae bacterium
CTTTGTTCCAGATGATTGCACAGCAAACCTGAAACTTGTGCCTAAGTGATGACAAAAAATATCTAATTGTATCCTGTATGGTGCAAAAGCCTCTCTTTTTTCCTGTCAAATGGGATTTTATTGCTACATTTGCAGCG
Source organism: Bacteroidaceae bacterium (assembly GCA_051890235.1). Taxonomy (GTDB): domain Bacteria; phylum Bacteroidota; class Bacteroidia; order Bacteroidales; family Bacteroidaceae; genus Physcousia. The sequence goes on from JBJFDX010000128.1 coordinate 138, forward strand.
CAATTATGGCATATATATTTAGAAAGTCAAAGGGATGAAAGTACTAAAGTTTGGCGGGACGTCTGTAGGTTCCGTAGACAGTATCCTGAGTGTAAAGAGAATTGTTGAGGCTCAGCAGGAGCCTGTCATAGTGGTCGTAAGTGCCTTGGGAGGTATTACTGACCAACTGATACGAACTGGAAAAATGGCAGTGGAAGGAGATCCGCTGTATCAGAAATCCTTCTGGGAGATAGCTCAGAGGCATGAGGATATGATAAACGCTGTCATTGATGACAGCAACAGGAGACAGGCTTTGCTGGGTATCGTGCACGATCTCCTGGAGGAACTGCGTAGCATTTATCAGGGTGTCTATCTCATTCGTGACCTTAGTCCGAAGACTCTTGCTGCCATTGTTTCTTATGGTGAACGCATAAGCAGCCGTATAGTAGCCACTCTGGTGAAGGATGCTGAATGGTATGACAGCCGCACGTTCATCAAGACAGAGGTCAAGGGTGGAAAGAATTGTCTGGCTATGGAACTCACTTCTCGTCTTGTGAAGGAGAACTGGAAGACGATACCCAAGGTGAGTCTGGTGGGTGGCTTTATCAGTTCCGATGCAGTCAGCGGTGAGGTAACCAATCTGGGTCGAGGTGGAAGTGATTACACCGCCAGTATCATTGCTGCATTCCTGGATGCCAGTGTGCTGGAGATATGGACTGATGTGGATGGATTCATGACAGCCGACCCACGTGTCATCAGTACAGCCTATGTGATTCCCGAACTGAGTTATATCGAGGCCATGGAGTTGTGCAACTTTGGTGCCAAGGTGGTTTATCCTCCCACGATATATCCTGTGTGTGTCAAGCATATTCCCATACTGGTCAAGAATACATTCAATCCAGAGGCACCGGGTTCCATCATCAAGGACGAGGTGCAGGCTGATTCCCGTATCATCAAAGGTATCTCCAGCATCAAGGGCACCACACTCATTACCGTGGCAGGTCTTTCCATGGTGGGCGTCATCGGTGTCAATCGTCGTATCTTCACTTGCCTTGCCGACAACGGCATCAGTGTGTTCCTGGTCAGCCAGGCATCCTCGGAGAACAGCACGAGTATAGGTGTCAGGGATGAGGACTCTCAGGAAGCTTGCCGTGTGCTCAATGCTGAGTTTGCCAAGGAGATAGAGGAGGGAGCCATGTACCCCATGCTGGCCGAGCAGGGACTTGCCACTGTGGCCATCGTGGGAGAGAACATGAAGCACACTCCTGGTATAGCAGGCAAACTGTTCAATGCGCTCGGACGAAGCGGTATCAGTGTGATTGCCTGTGCGCAGGGAGCCAGTGAGACGAATATCTCGTTTGTCATCAACGAGGCTTACTTGCGCAAGGCGCTCAATGTCATTCACGATTCTTTTTTCTTGAGTGAGTACCAGGTGCTCAACCTCTTTATTTGTGGAGTGGGCACTGTGGGCGGTTCCCTGATAGAACAGATCAGACATCAGCAGGAGAAGCTTATGCGTGAGCTGCGTCTCAAGTTGAATGTCGTAGGCATTGCCAGTGGACACAATGCTCTGTTTGACCGTCGTGGAATCTCACTGGATAATTACAGGGAGCAGTTGAAGAGTGCAGAGCCGAGCAACATTCATCGTCTGCATGACGAGGTGATAGGGATGAATATCTTTAACAGTGTCTTTGTGGATTGTACAGCCAGCCCCGAGGTGGCGGGTCTCTATCGTGATTTCCTTGAGCATAATATCAATGTGGTGGCAGCCAACAAGATTGCTGCCAGTGGCGATTATGCCGACTATCGCGAACTGAAGAAGACCGCTCAGCGCCGTGGCGTGAAATTCCTCTTTGAAACCAATGTGGGTGCAGGCTTGCCCATCATACGCACTATCAATGACTTGTGCAATAGCGGTGACCGTATCTTGCGCATTGAGGCGGTGCTTAGCGGAACGCTCAACTATATCTTCAATACCATATCGGCAGATGTGCCTTTCAGCCGTACTGTTGCCATGGCCAAGGAAGAGGGATACAGCGAACCTGATCCTCGAATCGATTTGAGTGGAAAGGATGTTATCCGTAAACTGGTGATTCTGGCTCGTGAGGCTGGTTATGAAGTGAGTCAGGGCGATGTGGAGGTTCATCCCTTACTGCCACGTGAGTTCTTTGAGGGTACTCTTGAGGACTTTTGGAAGAATCTGCCTTCGCTTGATGCTGAATTTGAGAAGCGCAGGCAGGCGTTGGAACAGGAACATAAGGTATGGCGATTTGTTGCCAAGTTTGCCGATGGTCATGCCAGTGTGTCACTTGAGGAGTTCAGCAAGGATCATTCCTTCTATGTTCTCGAAGGCTCCAATAATATT
>JBJFDX010000129.1:0-2478 GCA_051890235.1 Bacteroidaceae bacterium
TACTTCTTGTTTTGGCGTTTAGCCTGACGAAGAGCCTTCTTGGTAGGTCTGGCCTCTACACCCTCAAATGTCATTTTAACAGGTTCGATAGTGCCATCCTCACGGAAAATCAATCGGTCGATACAGGTCTCTCGATAATTACCATCTGTTTGGTCAAGGGGACGACGATGGTAAACGATGTAGTACTCATCCTTTCCTGGTATCTGAAGTACTGAGTGATGTCCTGCACCACGTGCCACCTGATCATCTTTCTGCAGAATTTTTCCTTTACGCTCGAAGGGACCAAAGGGACTGTCGGCAATGGCATATGCTACACAATAGTCGGGACCTGTCCATCCTCCTTCACTCCACATGAAGTAATATTTCCCGTTTCGTTTCAGCATAAACGGACCTTCAACATAACTGGCACTTGGTGTCACCTCATGGAATAGTTTCCCATCGGGCCAGGGTACGATAGAGAGCAGGTCGGGGCTGAGGCGACACATGTTGCAATGCCTCCATCCTCCGTAATACATGTAATATTGTCCGTCATCGTCACGGAAGACAAATTGGTCGATAGGCTGTGCTCCGTTGACAATCTCATTGATAAGGGGTTTACCCAAAGCATCTACGTATGGTCCCTCTGGCTTATCAGCAACAGCAACACCAGTTCCGCCTACCTCACCTTCATGTACATCATTTGCACCAAAGAAGAGGTAATATTTATCATTCGCTTCGATGATTGCAGGAGCCCAGAGTGCACGACGCAGCCAACTGATGTTCTTCTGCTCGATTACTTTCTCATGCTTGGTCCAATTGACAAGATCGGTACTTGAGAAGGCATCAAAATAGAGTTGGTCATCAAAGGGTGCACTATAGGTAGGGAATATCCAGTATCTGCCACCCATTACAGCTACTTCAGGGTCGGCATACATGCCACGGAAAACGGGATTTCCACTTGTCTTTTTGCTTTTTGCACATGCGGCTGATGAAACGATCAGCATGCATGTGAGAGAGAGGAATAATACTTTTCTCATTTTGATTCTAATTTGTCTGGTTGTATCTTTTGAGCTCTTTCAGATTAATTCTTGAAGGAATGAATGGGTGCAGGTATTCGTCCGGTACGGTTGATGAAGGCGGCACAGCTGAAGCCATTGACTGGCATGATAGGTGCGTATCCAAGCAAACCTCCGAACTCGACTGTCTCTCCCACACTTTTTCCTATGACAGGTATGATGCGCACGGCAGTGGTTTTTTGATTGACCATTCCGATGGCCGCTTCGTCTGCAATAATACCGCTAATGGTAGTGGCCGGTGTATCGCCAGGTATGGCAATCATATCCAGTCCCACAGAGCATACGCAGGTCATGGCTTCCAGTTTCTCAAGCGTGAGTGCGCCAGCCTGTACCGCATCTATCATTCCTTGGTCCTCGCTGACGGGTATGAAGGCACCGCTCAAACCACCAACGTAACTGCTTGCCATTACGCCACCTTTCTTTACTTGGTCATTCAGTAGTGCCAAAGCAGCTGTGGTACCTGGTGCACCGGCATGTTCAAGTCCTATTTCGCAAAGGATATCTGCCACTGAGTCACCGACGGCAGGAGTGGGTGCAAGGCTAAGGTCAATAATGCCGAAGGGAATATTCAGGCGCCTGGAAGCTTCTTGTGCAACGTACTGTCCCACACGTGTAATCTTGAACGCCGTTCTCTTTATCGTCTCGCAAAGAACTTCAAAACTGGCACCTCGTATGCTTTTCAGTACGTGATGCACCACACCGGGACCGCTCACACCCACGTTGATGATAGCATCTGCCTCACTTACTCCGTGAAAAGCTCCTGCCATGAAAGGATTATCATCAGGGGCATTGCAGAGAACCACCAATTTGCCGCATCCCAGGGAGTCGTTTTCCTTTGTGGCTTCGGCTGTTTGCAGGATGATTTCCCCCATGAGTCTTACGGCATCCATATTGATGCCAGTCTTGGTGCTGCCTACGTTGACGCTACTGCAAATACGTTCCGTGGAGGCCATAGCCTGAGGTATGGAACGTATCAAGAGTTCATCGGAACGTGTCATTCCCTTGCTGACAACGGCACTGTATCCACCAAGGAAGTTTACGCCTACCTTTTTGGCTGCTGCATCCAGGGTTTGTGCTATACGTACGTAATCCTCTGGCGTGTGGCAGCATGCACCTCCAACCAAACTGATGGGTGTAATAGAAACGCGCTTGTTGACTATGGGGATACCAATCTCTCTGCTGATATCTTCTCCTGTGGAAACCAGATCCTTGGCCAAGGTCGTAATCTTGTCATATATCTTTCGACAGCATGTATCCAAATCCTTGTCGGCACATTCCAGCAGGTTGATACCCATGGTGATGGTGCGGATATCTAATGTCTCTTCTTCAACCATCTTGTTGGTTTCGAGAACCTCATTGATGCTAATCATGTTCTTGTGTGCTGTTAAGTGAGGAAAATGTGATAGGGTGGTGTGTCAGATTC
>JBJFDX010000130.1:0-2462 GCA_051890235.1 Bacteroidaceae bacterium
TGACATGACACTTGGTGATGTAGCAACGCAAGTCAGCAATAGTCGCAATCATGTGTTCCCTGTGGTCAATCGTCAGATGAAGTTTGTGGGAGCTGTCTATCTGGATGATATCAGACACATCGTTTTCCGTACGGAACTATATCGCGAATTTCGCGTATCACAATTGATGACTCAGCCCAAAGCACTTCTTACCGTCAATGATGGTATGGATGTAGTGGTATCCACCTTTGACCGTACACGTGCGTGGACACTTCCTGTAGTGGATGAGGATGGGCGTTTTGTGGGCTTTATTCGCAAGAGTGCCGTACTCTCTGCTTATCGCCAGTTACTCTCCGATTTCTCTGTAGACTGATGCTGATGTTTCATGCCGGGAGGGATGGCCTGTGCATACGTGTCTCTACTTATTGCTCCCATGATGGCCTGCGTCCGTTCATTCTGATAATGACCATCAAAAGCAGCGCGTAGACCAATACGATATGACACACTTTGGGATGGAGTGTACCAAGGGTTGCTCCTGGTATGCCGGCACAATAAGTCACGACTTTGTTTTGAAAGGTGATGAGTGTGCTCAAGCAAGTTCCTAATATAGGAACAGGCAGGAGCAGAGTTACAGCAGACAGGTACACGATAATTGTCGTGATGGGTATGAGGAACAGACTCAGGGGAATGGATAGCAAAGGAATTGTATGAAAATAGTAGGCTGTCAATGGTGCTGTCCCCAGCCAAGCAGCTGCCGAGACAATGATGGATTGCTGTATCCGAGTTCTTAGATTGGTTTTAGTCCTTGGACTGCTGCAAAAGATCAAAATGAAGAGAACGGCCATAAAAGAAAGCTGAAAACTGATGCTCAGTAATGAAGAGGGACTTACCAGCAATATTCCTATGCCACTGAGTGCAAGTGCATGCGATGACTCCGTGGCTCGTTGAGATAGGGTTGCTATCATTACTACTGTGCACATGATGGCTGCTCGCACCAATGAAATAGGTATACCAGTCAATATCACGTAGCCCCACAGAAGCAGAAGGAGTGGAGGAAGAGCAAACCATCTCCATGGTGAGTAGCGTATGCGGCGAATGATGAGAAGGTGAAGCAGGCCATACAGGATTCCCAAATGCAGACCGCTGAGTGCCAACAAATGAGCGGCCCCACTCTCGGAATATGCCTGCCGCATTTCTCGGGTGATGCCCTCTCGCTTTCCTAATAGGACTGCAGAACCCAACGAGAGTGATTCTTCTTGCAGTCCTGATTTTTGCAGTCGTTTTTCCAGTTTGTCTCTTTGCTTATTTGCTTTATCTTGGATGACTTCCCATGTTGTTGGCAAAGATGGGGTGTGCAGGATGTTCTCCATGCTGGATTGTATTGCTCCCAGCGCGAACCAGAACAACAGTAGCAACCATCCGTTGTCTTTTCGGACTGCGGCATTTATGGTTGCTGTAAGTAATAAAAGGATTGCCACGGGTAGATACCACACACTTGGATAATAATACCCCAATGTGATACCTGACGAAAGGAGGGCAAGGCTCCACCAGAGTGGATGTCCGATGGTCATAACTTGCTCAGCAGAGAGCAAGCATCCTGTGGATTAGGTGATCCGAAGATATAGTTGCCTGCTACTAAAATGTCGGCTCCGGCTTGTGCCAACAGACGTCCTGTTTCCAGATTGACACCACCATCAACTTCGATAAGGGCATGACTCCCCGTTTCCTGAATGAGTCTTCTCAGTCTCTCTACCTTACCCAAAGTACTTGTGATGAATTTCTGTCCTCCAAATCCAGGATTTACACTCATGAGCAAGATCATATCCACATCGTTGATGATGTCGCGAAGCATCTCTACTGGTGTGGCTGGGTTTAGTGTTACGCCGGCTTTCATGCCTGCTTCATGTATCTGGCCGATGACACGATGCAGGTGTGGGCATGCTTCGTAGTGAACGTTCATCATGTATGTCCCCAGAGCTTTCACTTCGGGTATGAACTTTTCAGGTTGCACAATCATCAGATGCACGTCCAAGGGTTTCTTGCATAACTTTGCTACATGTTTCAATACGGGAAATCCGAAGGAGATGTTGGGCACGAAGACGCCATCCATGACGTCAATATGCAACCAATCGGCACAACTGTTGTTGAGCCATTCCATGTCGGCCTGCAGATTACTGAAGTTGGCCGACAAAAGTGAAGGGGAAACGATCATGGCTTAGTGTGTTTCATTGTTTGCATTTTGTGGCCTGTAGGAGCGGGCGAATTGTCTTACCCGTGCCAATAGGGCTGCTCCAGGGATGATGTAGGGTAGGGGTAATGTCTGTTGCATAGGCTCACGTTGATTTTTAAGGCGGCTTCATTGCCAGCCTTCTAAACTAAAAACGTATGTATGCAGAAAATTATTGTACTTCCTGGCTTAGATTTTTTTTTTTGTTTCTTCCAATATCAGTGGACAGGAAGAATGTAGGACCAGCAGAAATGCC
>JBJFDX010000131.1:0-8985 GCA_051890235.1 Bacteroidaceae bacterium
TTCTTTTCCCCGCAAACGTTTGCGATGGCGGTTTCAAACGTTTGCAACTGCGGTTACAAACGTTTGCGACCGGGGTTGCAAACGTTATCCTGAAAAACGTCTGACTTCTGGCCACAAAAAGCAAGCGTGCTTCTCGGGGCTTTGAACCCGAATCGGTCATCAGGCTGTCATGCGCTCACAAGCATTCTTTTTGTCATCTGTCTTACAATGGCACCCCATCACGTCCTCTAAACGGAAAGGCATCTGTTCAAAAACAAAAGCTGAAATCACCACAACGCTAATGAACGATTCGGGGGAAATCTCATGGATTGAAGCCGGCTCCGACACTCACTTATGCTGAGGAACTACTTTTTCTATCAAATTTCTTCTTTTTTTCATAAAATTTTTGTGAGGGGGGGGGATTTGATTAAACTAATTTTTGTAACTTTGCGGAGATGTGTGGATAGAAGAGCGCTTTTGTCCCACAAAAACAACCGCATTCAAAGCCAAGAAACAAAAAAACTAAAACGATATGAAAGCCACAAAAGGTGTTCTGATTATCCTGCTTGCCGCCCTCGGATTGGCAGCATGTAAGGAGCACGTAGACATGAGCGCACGCTATGTCATGAAGGAAGAGACTGCCTACAGTTATCTGAACAAGCACGAGCAGTACAGCAGTTTCGTGGATTTGCTGGACATTGTTCCCATAAGCCGGTTATCCAACTCCACCGTTGGAGCTCTGCTCTCGGCACGAGGCAACTTTACGGTATTCGCTCCTGACAACGATGCCATACAAGATTACCTGGACACCCTGTATGCCAAGCAAGTGATAGACGAACCCTCTTGGGATGGTTTCCGTGACAGTGTCTCGCTTGACTCCATCCGCAAAGTCATTGTCTACAACAGCATTATCAACGGAGGCGACAATCTGCAGGCTTATGACGTGGCTCAGTTCCCCATCAACGACGGCGGAGAATTCCCCCTGAGCAATCTGTATGACCGGAAACTCATCGTCAACTACTTTGACGACCCCGACAGCGTGACCATCAACGGAGCCCTGATGGACCCTCGCAACAACAACATCCGCGTGCTCAATGGATTCATCCACAACGTGCATGCCGTGGTGGCACCCACGAACAACACCCTGGGTTATCTGCTCAACAGCATCTATACCGAGAAGAAATCGGGGTATTACGTATCTGCCATGCTCGTACGAGCCGCCGGCATGCTTGATACTCTTCAGAAATACCGGGATGACGCCTACGAAATGGCTTATCAGACCAAACAGGTGCCTGAGATGATTGCCCACACGTCAGGTATCGGTTACACCACAGGCAAGTTGCCCGAGCACAGATATTACGGATTCACTTTCTTTGCCGAGACGGACGAGGTATGGGAAAAGGAGATTGGCAAGAACCGCTTTGATATCACCGTGGAAGATGTGGTTGACTGGCTGAAGAGCAACGGCTACTATCCCAAGGCAAAAACGGACAATAACTACCAGAGCGAGGACAACATCCTCAACCAGTTTGTCACCTATCACTTCCTGCCCATGAGACTTGCCTCTGACCGACTGGTGTTGCATTGGAACGAAAAGGGATACTCGTCACAGCTGAAGACTCCTTCGGTGGTGCAGTATGAGTACTACACCTGCATGGGCAAGCGCCGACTGGTAAAGTTCCTGGAGAGTGCCGAGAGCAAGGGCGTGTACATCAACCGTTTCCCGAATATTGACAACGGCCGCAGAGGAACCTATCACGAAATCAGTTGCGACCCCGACAAGGAAGGCATCAGGGTGCCCGTGCCCGAGACGGAAGGAGAGTTCAACGTGCGCAACGGCATCGTCTATCCCATTGACCGGATCATGGCTTATACCGAGGACGTGAAGAACAATCTGCACAAGGAGCGCATCCGCTTTGACATCGTGTCGGCTATGCCCGAGATGATGAACAATGACATCCGCCTGCAATACTACTCTTTAGGACAGCGCTGGGGATTCCCCTTCAACAGCCAGTATCCCTACTTCGACGATGTGTTTATCGGTGATGAGAGTTGGTTCTTCTACTATAACGGCTACAACGAGACGATGAAGAACTATCAGGGTGACGAACTGAACGTGAGAGGATTCCTGGATATCACCTTCCGTCTGCCTCCCGTGCCTGCCGACGGTATCTATGAGATACGCTTCAACATCCAGAGTGAGGGCTACAACCGAGGCATGGTGCAGTTCTACTGGGGTGAGAACAAGGACAATCTGCCTCCCATGGGTATTCCTCTGGATATCCGCACAAGCGGACTGGAACGCCGGACCACGAGCGGAACCTTCCCCAGCAACGTAGGATGGGAGAAGGACACTCAGGACGACGACTACAATGCCGAAGTGGACAAGAAGCTGCGCAACAACGGCTTCATGAAGGGAGCCGAGATATATTGCGACGGAGGTCAAGGCCTCTCCGTGATGGCCCGTGCCGATCCCGTTATCGTAAGAAGAATCATCGTGCGTGAGCCGATGAAGGCAGACGAGACCTACTATCTGCGCTTCAAGAGCGTGCTTGACGACCAGACCCGTGAGTTCTACATGGACTTCCTGGAGTTCTGTCCCAAGGAGGTATATGACAATCCCGAGACTCCTGAGGATATCTGGTAAAGGGAGCATCCAGACGAATATCCGCATGCCACTATGAGAAGAAGATTCAACCATAAAGCCGTCACAAGAGCACCATGGTCAGCAATGGCCCTGTGCCTTGTGGCGTCATGTCTGATTCTCATCCCCACCCGTACGGCAGCCGCAGACACCTACAGGCAGAAGACCACCCTGCCCACTCTCTATATCGAGACCTTCGACCGGCAGAGTGTGACCGACCATGACAACTACAAGTACTGCCGCATCATCATGGTCAACGGAAGCGACACCACCCTTTATGACTCCGTGCAGATACGCGGACGCGGCAATACCACATGGACCTTGCCCAAGAAGCCCTATCGCATCAAGTTCCCCCGCAAGACCCGTCTGCTGGGCGCAAGGGAAGCCAAGGCCAAGGACTGGGTACTGCTGGCAAACGCAGGAGACAAACTGTTGCTGCGCAATGCCCTGGCCACCTGCGTGGGCGAGTTCATGCAGATGCCCTTCAATCCCTGCTTCCAGTTTGTAGATCTCTATCTGAACGGCAACTATGACGGCAACTACCAGCTCACCGACCAGATGGAGGTACACAAGGGACGCATTGAGATTGCCCGTCAGGACACCATCGTCACCGACCCCGCCACAGACATCAGCGGCGGATATTTCCTGGAGCCCGAGGGCAACACGGCAGGTGACGGACTCTACTTCATGAGCAAACAGGGATGCCACATACGCGTGCATGACCCCAAGCCCGATGTCATCAACACGAAGCAGCTGAACTATATCAAGGCCTACATCAACAAGTTTGAGACCGCCCTCTATGGCGATGACTTCACCCACGAGAAGCGAGGCTACCGGCAATATACCGACACCACGTCGCTCATCGACTGGTATCTGGTGCAGGAGATAAGCGCCAACCCCGACGGTTTCTGGTGCTCCTATATATATAAGGACAGAGCCAGCGAGATTCTCCACTTCGGCCCCATCTGGGATTTCGACATCTGCTGGAACAACTGTTCACGCATGGGCGATGTGACCCAGAGGCTTGCCATCCAGTTCGGTTACGGAAGCAACTACACCATCAAGGGCTGGTACACCCGCATGTGGGCGGATCCATGGTTCAAGACTGCCGTTTACAACCGTTTTGAGCAACTCCGTGAGCAGGGACTCGACGAGCGCATGCTCTGCTTCGTGGATTCCATGGCCGAGGTGATACGTCCCTCACGCATCGAGAATTACAAGCGGTGGAGCATCAGCAGCAAGGTATATGACGAGGTGTACCTCTTCAATACCTACGACGAATATGTAGAGAACATCAAGTCCTTCATCACTGCCCACAACGAATACCTGTCCAGCGAGTTCCTTCGCCGGAGAGGACAGATTCCCACCAAGGACTTCGTGGCCGAGGAAGAGTATTCCTACAAAATCTACTGCAAGGCATTTCCCAACATGACCATCAGCGAAGAAGATGCTCAGGTGGGTATCAGCAGAGTGAAGGATGAGGACGATGACGCCCAGAAGTGGAACATACATGCCACAGACGGACACTTCATGATTCTCAGTGCCGTGACCGGTCAGGCTCTGGCCGACCAGGGAGCCATGACGGGAGACTTGCTCTGTACCACCCAACCTGACAGTCTGGACCGCAGTCAGTTGTGGGACTTTATCCCTCAGGGCGTGGGCGGATATTACAATATCAGAAATGTCAGGACAGGGCGCGTGGCCTACAACAAGGACGGTATGGCCATGGAAGGCAACCCCATATGCAATGCTCTGAGTGATGACCGGGATGCCACCAGCGGAAACCGCCAGTGGCAACTGATGACCGTGGGCAAGAGCGTCCTCACTCCCGTGGAGAGTATTGAAGCCCAGACGGAGTATGTGCTGGCCTACAGCGCCGAAGCCCAGACGTTGAGGTTCCTGTGCGAAGAGGTTGACCGCGAAAGGATGAACTTTACAGCCAGCCTGTACAACTCCTCAGGCATGCTCATGGGCAATGTCCCCTCCACCGGCACATTCAGCACAGCCGGTCTGCCCCAAGGACTCTACATCGTGACATGGAAGTTCGGCGGCAGCAGCCATAGTTGCAAGTTCATGAAAAGATAACAATAAAAACAAAACGAGTGATTAAACATACTTTTTTAACTAACCTAAAACAAATGCGTATGAGAAAGAAAGCCTTCTCCGCCATGATGCTGCTATTGCTCAGCATGGTATGGAACGTGCAGCCAATCTCGGCTCAGATGTACGAACCGGATTTTGAGAATCCGCTCATCACCAATGTGGTGGCCGATCCCGCGGAAAGTCAGCTGACGAGTAACTGTACATGGAAGATTACTGATCCCAGCAACGACAACTACTCCTACAATGCAGAGTATATCGATGCCGGGAACGAACTGGGTGCCCTGATTGATGGTGACCAGACCACCTATTGGCACTCCGACCCCACAGGCCCAAACCTCAAGACACAGGACCTGTACATTCAGGTAGACCTGAAGCGCACGGACATCAACCAGTTCTTCTACGTGTATGACCGTCGTGCAGATGTGTACCAGGGTGCTGTTCGCCGTGGTGTAATGTGGACCAAGATTGAGATTATGGCCACCAACACTCCCGAGGACAACTCCTCATGGGTGACCATTGCCACACACGACAACCTGCCCGCAGAGACCGTGGAAGATGTATGGCCCTACACAGCCCCCGTGGTAGTGACAGACCAGCCCTACAGATATCTGCGCTTCTATGCACGTAATGCCGGACAACCTTACTGGTGCTTCAGTGAGTTCCAGATGTATCCAGCCGTTGAGGTTACCGATCCTCTGCAGTTGCTGATCAGTCTGGTTGACTCCACTGACCCCGGTACATTCCAGGCTGGTACAGAACCCGGCTATTATGACTTCGACAAGATCAAGGCTTTTGCAGAAGAATGGACCAAGGCCAGCGAGCTGACCAACAAGTCATCTGCTACGACCGAGGAGCTGACCGCAGCTGAGGCCAGTCTGCGCCAGGCGCTCGAGGATGTCAGGGCAAGCCGTGTACCTGTTACCGACGGTTACTACCGCTTCGTAAGCAGCGACGAAAGATTCCTCAACAACCAAGGTGTGGAAAAGGCCATGTACGGACATAAAGATGAGAACCGCGTGGCTTGGCAAGACCTTGACGAGGAGAACCCCTATCAGGTATTCAAGGTGACCAAGTTGCCCAGCGGCAACTTCAGCATCCAGTGTGTGGGCAACATCAAGTATATCGACTGGGTGGCTGGTGATGCCTGCAACACAACAGCTGCCTACAACCTGCCTCTCGTGGACGAGCAGAAGACCGAGCAGATTATCTTCCCCGACGAAGAGCACAACAAGCCCTGGTTCTGCCTGTACAATGTGAATAACAGTTGTTCTTACCACATGCTCTCTCATGGAGACGGTAATGGTCAGAGCGGTTACATCTGCGCAGCTGGCGTGGGTTACAACCAGAGCAACTACTGGTACATGCGCCGCGTGGATGATGCCACAGGAGATGCCCTGCTGGCAGAAGCTGCAAAGATTACCTATGCAGACCTTCTCAGCAAGGCTGTAGAGAAGGCCGAGGCCGTACGCAAGAAGGCCAATGACTATGAAACCCTTATCTTTGAGGCCGATGACGAGGACGATGAGCACAACCAGTTCTCAAGTAACGCCCGCTGGACCTACAAGGATGCATCGATTGGCGGTCAGGGTGCCTACGCCAACCTGATTGACGGAAGCAGCGACACCTATTTCCACTCTCGTCATCCGGCCAATGAAGTACCAGGATTCCATTACCTGCAGGTTGACTTGAAGCGTACCGATATCAGCGAATTCATCTTCAAGATGCTCCGCCGTGGTGATGGCGGATGGCGTGACAACTGGAATCAGATGCCCAGCGACATCGATATCTGGGTGACCAATGATGCCAGCGCCGTGGAGGATCCCACTCCCACCACAGACGAAGAGGCAGCTGCCTCTGCCTGGAAGAAGGTAATCAACCTCAACAGCGGATTCCCCTCTGTAAGCAGCCGTGAATACTACACCTCTCCCGTCATTGAGATGGGTGGCAACTATCAGTACGTGCGCTTTGTGGTACGCAACACCCTTGGTAACTCAGGCTATTTCAATATGAGTGAGTTCCAGATGTATGGTACCGTTCCCACGGCCTCCTCTGAATACAACACCGTACCAGGCATGAAGGAAGTGTGTGACCAGCTGGATGCAGAGATAGCCAAGGCCAAGGAAAAGATTGAGAGTCTGACCGCCGTTCGCGAGGATACAGCCATCATCAATCAGTTGGCCCGCCAGATAAACGAGCTCTATGTGGACCGCACAGGTATCAACAGCACGCTCAACTCCTATCTGACACTTGCATCTGCCACCTACAAGACCGCCTTCAGCTATGACAATCTGCTGGTGGACGGAGCACAGGAAGGCGGACAGATTAAGTGTAACGCTCCTGAGGATGGCTACACCTATGACGCTATGTTGGATGGCAACCTGGCTACCTATTTCCAGAGCAGAAATTATGGTGTCGAACTGAACAGAAGCGGCACTTACCTGGAGATTGACCTGCGTCGCGATGACCTCAGCAAGATCAACTTTGAGTTCTATGGTATCGCCAGCGGTTACATGAACCCCAATGCCATTGACGTTTACGTAACTAAGGATGCCTCTGACGAAAGCAGTTGGAAGCGTCTTATCGGTCTGACAGACGGATTTGACACCAACAAGCCCAACGCTCACTACGTAAGTCCCGATATCGACCTGAAGGATACCTATCAATACATCCGTCTGTATCCCACCAGCTCACCCACAAGTGACTTTAACATCAACCTGGCAGAGATTCAGTTCCACAGCACTATCCCCAGCACCGAGAAGTCTCAGTACTACTACGTAGAGGGACTGAAGGATGCTGCCGACAAGCTGAAGGATGTCATCGACCGTGTACAGGATAAGGTGAACAAGGGTATGGCCATTGACCTGAGCGATACAACTGCTATCAACGAGGCATCTGCAGCCGTGAAGGCCCTCGTCATCAACCCCACCGAGTACAAGACCATGGCAGAGAGCGTAAACAACACTCTGTCTAACCCCTACAGCATCGGTAACAACATCGGTCAGTATCCCGAATCAGCAGCAGCAGCTCTCAAGGCTGTCCTTGAGCAGACCAATGCTATGGTGAACTATGACAAGCCCGAGCGTGAGGCATTTGACAACGCCACCAAGCTGCTCTCTGAAGCCCAGAAGACCTTCGAAGAGAGCCGAATCGGTGTGAACACCGGTATGTGGTACACCATCAGATACCCCAACGAGGAGTATTATGAATATCGTGGTTGGAGCATGCCTTCATGGTGGTCAGAGAGCAATCCTCTCTTCGACCAGTATCTCGTTCCTGGCCTGCGCACCGAAGATGCAGCAGAGATTCTGAGCGAGGGTGATGTGGCAGTAGGTGACAAGGTTTACTTCTTCAATAAGGAAGATGTCGAGAGCGAGCCTACTGCAGCACAGTGGCGCTTCGTTCAGATTGGCAAGGACAAGTATGCTCTGCAGAACCGCAGAAGCGGCCTCTTCATCTACTCTGGTACCGAGAACAACAGCAGCTCCATGCAGCTGACTCCCTCTACCGTGAGAGTTGAGCCCGTAGGCTACGGACAGTGTGCACTCAACCTGAGCACCATCGAGGATGCATCTCTGGGTAGCTATCACTACATGAACGCTCAGAGTCATGAGTTTGCCACTATGCTTGTCACCTGGACTGGCATCAGCATCAACAATCCCGACAACAGCCTGTTCATCATCGAGCCTGTCGAGGCTGTAGAGAGCGACTATGCTCCTGCCTTCAACCTCTGGCAGAAGGTTGGTGACCACACACCTCTCTGCTTCGCTACTGAGATTGCAGCCATCGACAACGTGCCTGCCTATACTGCAGCCGGTACCATGGAGAAGGATGGTGTGAAGTACATCGCACTCAAGGAGGCCGAGATGCCCATCAAGGCTGGTCAGCCCTTCTTCCTGATTCCTGAAGGTGAATATGATGGCGAAACCACTGAATTTGCCACCATCACTCCAGGCAACAATATCGTGACCAAGGCCGGCAGCGTCAACGGTCTGACAGGTGTATTCAACAAGACCTTCCTTGACGAGGGTGCCGTATGGATTGGCGCTACAGAAGCCAAGACCGTCGACAACGTGACCACCTATGCCAACGGAGGTTCTGCCTATATGAAGTATGGTGTACTTATGGTTCCCGCAGACGGTGAATATGCCGAGCTGATGCCCATCAGCGGTAATCCTGTCAATTACGGTTCCTATGACATGGACAAGCATGCCGGTACCGAAGAGGATCCCTATCCTGTATCCAATGCAACAGAATTGCTC
>JBJFDX010000132.1:0-2440 GCA_051890235.1 Bacteroidaceae bacterium
GCTCTGCTGAGATATAGCGGAGGTGATGCACGCAAACTGCTCAATATATTGGAGCTTCTGTATGAATCGGCAGGTATGGAAGATACTGTGGTCATTGATGATCACACTGTGACCGATCGACTTCAGCAAAATCCTATGGCCTACGATAAAGATGGAGAAATGCATTACGATATCATTTCAGCCTTTATCAAGAGCATCAGAGGGAGTGATCCTGATGCTGCTCTATACTGGCTTGCACGCATGATAGAGGGGGGAGAGGATCCCGCCTTCATAGCACGACGATTGGTCATAAGTGCCAGTGAGGATATCGGTCTGGCCAATCCCAACGCTCTGCTTTTGGCCAATGCTACGTTTGATGCAGTGATGAAAATAGGATGGCCTGAGGGACGTATACCTTTGGCAGAGGCAACCGTTTATCTGGCTACAAGTGCCAAAAGCAATTCGGCATATATGGGTATCAACAAGGCTATTCAGACAGTAAGGCAGACAGGCAACTTGCCTGTACCTCTGCATCTGAGAAATGCACCTACACAGCTGATGGAGCAGTTGGGATATTCACAAGGATATAAGTATGCTCATGACTATGAGGGTAATTTCGTGCAGCAGCAGTTCTTACCCGATGGACTTGAAGACCTGAGGTTGTGGCATGCACAGGCAAATGCTTCGGAAGACAGGCTCAAGGAGCGTATGGTGGCCTGCTGGGGTGAGCGTTTCAAGAAATAGTATCAAAACAAAACAATACATCGCACATGACTAAGAAAATCCTTCTTTTAGGTTCCGGAGAATTGGGTAAGGAGTTTGTCATCGCATGCAAGAGGCTTGGCCAGTATGTGGTGGCTTGCGACAAATATGAGCATGCTCCTGCCATGCAGGTGGCTGACGAATATCGTGTGTTCAACATGCTGGATGGTGATGCTCTTATGCGTGTGGTGTCAGAGGTTCGTCCCGACATCATTGTACCCGAGATAGAAGCCATTCGTACAGAAAAACTATACGAGTGTGAACGGCAGGGTATTCAGGTTGTACCCAGTGCCAGGGCAGTAAACTACACCATGAATCGCAAGGAGATACGTGAACTGGCACATACCGAACTGGGCCTTCGTACGGCCAATTACCGATATGCCTGCACCTATGAGGAACTCCAGCAGGCGGCTCAGGTGGTAGGTTTTCCTTGCATCATCAAACCTCTTATGAGTAGCAGTGGTCATGGCCAGAGCAAGGTGGATAGTGCCAATGAGTTGGAGATGGCTTGGCACTGTGCTTGCGAGGGTTGTCGTGGCGATATCATGGAAGTCATTGTGGAGGAGTTTATCCCCTTCGATTATGAAATAACATTGCTTACAGTCACTCAGAAGAACGGGCCCACACTCTTCTGTGCCCCCATTGGTCATGTGCAGAAGGGTGGAGACTATCGTGAGAGTTTCCAACCCCGTTGCATGAAGCCTGAACATTTGGCCGAAGCTCAGCGTATGGCTGCACGTGTCACAGAAGCACTTACAGGAGCTGGTATCTGGGGCGTGGAATTTTTTGTGAGCGAGAAGAAAGGAGTTATCTTTAGCGAACTAAGTCCAAGACCACATGATACAGGTATGGTAACTATGGCAGGCACACAGAATCTGACAGAATTTGAATTGCATTGTCGTGCTGTGCTTGGCTTGCCTATCCCAGAGATTACACTTGACAGACAAGGTGCCTCTGCTGTTATCTTGTCGGACGTTGAAACAGAGAACCCTGAATATGATGGTATGGAGCAGGTGTGTGCAGCCACACGTACCTATCTGCGCATCTTTGGAAAACCGGTGGCACATCTTGGCCGCAGAATGGGTGTCGTGGTTTGCTGGGATGACCAGAATGCATCACAAGAGCAACTTCGTGACAAGTGTAAGAACCTGGCCGCTCAAGTGAAGGTAAAATAACAAGCAGTCAGGTCAGAGAATACGCTTGTGAAACTCTGATACAAACTCATGAAGTTCCTCATCAGTCATGGTGGGGAACTTTTCTTTCAGTATCTCATGCAGGACAGACTCTGCCTTGATGCGTAATTGCTGTTGTCCCATCTTGATGCCGCTCCTATAGGGAGTGGACGGAAGCAGGGACCTGTTGAAGTTGCCGTCACTCATTTCTTCCGGTCTATAACTTTTATCTTGAGAATACGACGGTTGTCCATCTCTGTCACCTCAAAGGTAAAGCGTCCATAGTCGGTTCGCTCATGCAGTTCAGGAAAGTCACCTTTGATTTCGAGGAGCAATCCTGCCAGTGTGTCAGCTTCACCTTCTGCCTGAGTAAAATAATCATCTGACAGATTGAATATCTTCAGGAAGTCAGCCAGGAGAGTTTTTCCTTCAAAGATGTATGTATTCTGATTCAATCGCTGATAGGTTTTCTCTTCTTCGTCATATTCGTCATTAATCTCTCCAACAACCTCTTCGATGATGTCCTC
>JBJFDX010000133.1:0-8895 GCA_051890235.1 Bacteroidaceae bacterium
GGTATCCTTTGACTGGTGGTACCTCCCGATAGTGTCTCATAGGACAGACAGTTTCACCACTTGCAGGTAACCGTCAGTAGCTCCAAGGGAGCTCATTTTGTACAGCCGACAGGCTGCTATTTTGTTTTGTCCCTTTCCTGTCTGCCAGCAGGGCAGACCAGGCGGGTGGGGAGGAGCAGACAGGCAAGCTTGCTTGCATGGATGAGCATCCACAGCAGACTGTAAGGGCGTGAGCCCGAGGAAAGGAACAAACTTTTTGATCTGATTCTACCTCCACAGAAATATCCGTCCCATCCGCAACAATCTGTGTTAAAAAGGAAGAACAAGACCTGCGGCATCGGTACCCCCACTAAATATCGACTGTGCCGAAAACTGTCCTTCGACTGAGCCCTAAAATCGCTCACCCGTATAAACACAATTAAGGCTGAATCCCTTGCGGAACTCAGCCTTCTTAGGTCGGGATGACAAGACTCGAACTTGCGACCTCGCGCCCCCCAGACGTGTGCGCTACCAACTGCGCTACATCCCGAAACCTTTCGTTTGTGCTGCAAAGGTAGGATGATTTTTCTGTCCCTCCAAATAATTTCGTAACTTTGTGACAAATTTACAAGCAAATTCATTATTATAGACAAATATGCGCATTAAGCTATATCCGCCAGAGAGGCTTCGAATAGAGCCACAAATACCTGCAAGCAAGAGTATTAGCAACCGTGCGCTCATCATACAGGCATTGGCCGGAAGAAACGAGGCAAAAGAGCAACAGGAGGTGAAGAACCTATCCGACTGTGATGACACACAGGTCATGACACGAGCACTGAGCCTGATGCCCCACACCATTGATATCATGGCTGCGGGAACTGCCATGAGATTTCTCACAGCCTATCTAAGCATCACCCAAGGTACGCATATCATCACAGGTACGGAACGCATGCGCCATCGCCCTATAGGCATACTGGTGGATGCACTCAGAGAACTGGGTGCCCAAATAGAATATGCCGAAGAGCAAGGCTTCCCACCCCTACACATTACAGGGCAGAACCTGAAGGGAGGTAAGCTGTCACTCTCGGGAAGCGTAAGCAGCCAGTATATAAGTGCCTTACTCATGATAGCCCCAATGATGGAACAGGGCCTTGTGCTTACACTAACAGGAGACATCGTGAGCCGTCCATACATCGATATGACCCTGGCCATCATGACGACCTTCGGAGCAAAAGCATCGTGGCAAGATGAACGTACCCTAAGGGTGGAGCCCGTGAAATACACGCCTACGCCCTACACCATAGAAAACGACTGGAGCGCAAGCAGCTACTGGTATGAGATGGTAGCCCTCAGCCAAGACCCTGAGCCAAAGGTGATCCTGCAAGGGCTCTTCAGCCAGAGTCTGCAAGGAGATGCTGCCATACGCGACATCTTCCTGAACCTGGGTGTCAGCACCAGATTCTTTATCGACAAGCAAGGGAGGGAATGTATAGAACTGACACGAAAGGGTACGGCATGCAAGCATTTTGAGTACGACTTCGTTCGACAGCCCGACCTGGCACAGACCGTGGTGGTCACCTGTGTGATGATGGGCATCACGTTCCGCTTCACAGGTCTGCAAAGTCTGAAGATCAAGGAGACCGACAGAATGGCAGCCCTCTGTACCGAACTGCGTAAACTGGGGTATGTACTCAAGGAGCAGGACGGACACACCCTTCTGTGGGAAGGAGAAAGATGTATGCCCGACGAGAGGCCCATCATGGACACCTATGAGGACCATAGGATGGCCATGTCACTGGCTCCCGCATGCATGCAGACGGGAATGATAGAGATGAACGACCCGCACGTGGTAAGCAAATCATACCCCCGGTTTTGGCAAGAACTCAAAGGATTCCGCATGGAAGAGGAGCAGGAAGGAGGTAACCCCAGATGATATACATACTGGCTGTCCTATGCCTACTGGCCCTCGGCGCCACGGCAGCCCTGCTCTATCTGAAGGGAGACAAGACGAAAGCGGAGGAAGAAAAGCCCATAATCCCTGATGCCGAATGCTGCGGGCAACATGAGGTGTGCGAGCGAGAGAGCCTGCTCTCGGCCGTAAGCAAGGGAGTGGAGTACTATGAAGATGAGGAACTGGACCGATTCAGAGGACGTGCCCCTGAAGACTATACCGAGCAGGAGACAGAGGAATTTCAGGATGTGCTCTACACCATGAAGGAGGAAGAGGTGGCCGGATGGGCACGAAGTCTGCAACTGAGAGGGATACAGATGCCCGACGAGGTGCGCGAGGAGGTAATCCTCATTGTGGAAGAACGCAGACAGAGCGCACAATCCCACAGCAAAGCATAATAATAAGGTACGCGCGTACGTTATATATTTATTATATACCACCTATGCCCAAGCATGGGTACAGCAAAAGAGACAAAGGAATGAAAGAGCACACACACATAAGCCATATGGGCAGAGGCATGAGAGGCCTCTGTCTGTGCGTACTTGTGTCTGTGGTATCTCTGCTCGTATCCTGCTCCACCAAGAAGAACACCTCGGCCACACGATTCTATCATGCCACCACAGCACGATTCAACACACTCTACAACGGACAGGTTGCCTATAAGGAAGGACGTGAGGCACAACTCAAGGGACATGTGGAAGACTACACTCAGCTGCTGCCCATGTATATCTGCACCAACAAGAAAACAGCTGAGATAGGCAAGGGGAACTATGAAACAGCCATCACCAAAAGCGAGAAGGCCATCAAGGTGCACAGCATCAAGAAACGTCCCACCACCAATGCCAACAAGCGCAAGACAGCCAAGGAGAAAGCCTACCTGGCCCGCAAGGAGTTTAACCCCTATCTGTACCGTGCATGGTTTCTGATGGCCGAAGCACAATTCCGCAGAGGAGAGTTCATCGAAGCCGCCAGCACCTACAACTACATCCTGAGACTCTACAGTACCCAACCAGATATCGTGTGTGTGGCAAAGGCAAGACTGGCACGATGCTATGTGGCTCTGGAATGGGCTTATGATGCAGAGGATATCCTGGGAAAGATGAAACGGGACAGCATCACGAGACAAGGCACCATAGAGAAAGAGTGTACCGAAACTGCCTACAGAATCCTGACCCAACAATACAAGGAAGCCATTCCCTGTCTGAAGACTGCCATCAAGTCAACCCATGAGAAGGTGGAACGGGCACGTCTGAACTTCCTGTTGGGACAACTCTATCGAGAGACAGGTGATAACACACAGGCCTACAAAGCCCTGAGCAAGGTACGCAAAGCCAGTCCACCCTACGAGATGTCATTCAACGCCAGCATCCTGCAAACAGAGGTGATGCCGAAGAGTAAGTTCGGCCAGATGATCAGCAGACTGAAGAGGATGGCCAAAAGTGACAAGAACAAGAACTATCTGGACCAGGTATATTACGCCATGGGTAATATCTATCTGGGAGTTCAGGACACATCACGATGCCTGTCCTCCTGGGAAAAGGGAGTGGAAGAAGCCACCAAGAGCGGCCCGTCGAAAGCTATGCTCCTGCTACGCCTGAGCCAGATGTACTGGGAGAGGGAGGATTACATCAACGCCGCACGTACCTACAAGAGTTGTGTAGCCATCCTCGACAAGGAACATGATGAATATAAGGAGACCGACCGGAGAAGCAAGATACTGAGCGAACTGGAACCACACCTGAGTACCATCAAACTGCAAGACAGTCTGCAAGCTCTGGCCAAGATGAGCGAACCGGAATATACGGCAGCCATAGACCGAGTCATAGAAGCCCTGAAAAAGAAGGAGAAAGAGGAAGAGAAGAAAGCCGCACGCAACGGCACCAACACCTCTGGGAATCAGACTGGTAATAATAATACTGCTGCAACACAAAGGGCACAGCCGAATACGGGTGCAAATGCAGCTGCCGGACAGAAAGGAGCGTGGTACTTCTACAATCCCACCATGGTCAAGCAAGGCGAACAAGAGTTCCGCAAACGGTGGGGACAGCGTCCCAACGAAGACTATTGGCGCATCAGTAATCGCCAGATGCTTCCTGGTGCAGAAAACAAAGAAGAAGCCAATATCAATGAAGAGCAAGCCGACAGTCTTTATGGAGCTGGAGGCGGAGAGAATCCGGATGAGGAAGAACAGGCTCGCAAGGATTCCCTGGCCAACGACCCCCACCATAGAGAATACTATCTGAAACAGATTCCTTTCACGGAAGAGCAGATGGCAGAGTCGAACGGACTGCTGTCCGAAGGACTATATAACGCTGGCATACTGGAACAAGAACGCCTGGAGAACTTCCCTCTGGCAGAAAAGACCATGCTGAGGTTACTCAATGACTTCCCCGAGCAGGAGGGATTGGATGATATCTACTACCACCTCTTCCTGCTCTACGGACGCATCGGGAAGCCCGACGAAGCTGAGCTATATCGCCAACGCTTGCTGGAGGAGTACCCCGACAGCAAACTTGCAACCCTGCTGGGCAGTCCCTACTATGAGATGATAGCCAGACAAGGCAAGCACATGGAGGACTCTGTCTATGCACAAGCATATCAGTCCTACACAAACGGAGACTATGCCCAGGTGGAAAAGAACTATCAATTCAGTACCGAGAACTTCCCCCAGGGAGTTCATCGCGCCCGTATGCTCTTCATCAGAGCCATGGCCAGCCTGTATGGAGGAGAGCGTGACACCTTCCTGGTATCACTCAAAGAAGTGGTACAGAAATATCCCAAAGAGGATATCACACAATTGGCCAATGCCATCGTGAAAGGAATAGATGAGGGACGGCAACTCATGAGCGAACAATACGACGCAAGCAGTATCTGGGCACGCAGGACACGTGCAGAAGGAGCTGACAGCACAGATGCCGCCAAGCAATTATCCGAAGAGCGTTACAGCAATTTCGTGTTCATGCTGGCCTACCCCACGGCAAGCCTTGACGAAGATTTGCTGCTATACGAGATGGCTCATTACAACTTCACAAGCTACATGGTGCGCAACTTCGACATAGAGATTACCGAAGACCGAGGGATACGCATGATGACCATCAAGGGATTTCTCTCTTATGACGAAGTGCATGCCTACGCACAGAAACTTTATGCCGACAAGCACATGAGCACTCTGCTGAAAGGTATTCGCTCACTCATCATCTCGGAGGAGAACCTGAAACTCCTCGGCACGGAATACAGTTTCGATGACTATAAGGAATTCTACGAATCACACTTCGTGCCCATGCAAGTTCCCGAGGACCTGCAGATTGACGAACCTACCGACCTGAAGATTATCGATCCCGATGATGTGGAAGAAGAAGAGGAGCAGGAAGAAGGGAGCGAAACGGAAGATGCTGATTACGATGACTTCCCCTACGGATCTTAGTACGATTGAATATACACAGACAGATAAAGACTCCTACATATGGCTGCATACAAACTCTTATGGGTGGATGACGAAATCGAATTGCTGGTGGCGCACACCCTCTTCCTGCAGAAAAAAGGTTACGAAGTGCATACGGTCAGCAACGGGCACGATGCCCTGGACCGATGTGCAGAAGAGACCTTCGACCTGATTCTGCTGGACGAGAACATGCCTGGACTCAGCGGATTGGAGACCTTGACACGCATCAAGGAGATGAGTCCCTCCACACCCGTGGTGATGGTCACCAAGAGCGAAGAGGAGAATATCATGGAGCAGGCCATCGGTGCCAAGATTGCCGACTACCTGATCAAACCTGTAAACCCCATCCAGATTCTATCTACCCTGAAGAAAAACATCCATCAGAAGGAGATTGTCACGGAACAGACGCAATCGGCCTACCAGCAGGACTTCGGCAAACTGGGCATGCAGATAAATGACTCCCTGACACTTGACGAATGGGTGGAAGTGTACAAAAGAATCACCTATTGGGAACTGCAATTATCGGAGACCGACTCTGCCATGAAGGAGATGCTGGCCATGCAGAGAAGCGAAGCCAACAGAGAATTCTCGAAGTTCATACGCCGCAACTACATGAACTGGATGGAGAATCCCGAGGAACGTCCCATCATGAGCCCGGACATCTTCAAGAGAAAAATCTTCCCGGCACTCAACCAAGGCGAGAAGGTATTCCTCATCGTCATCGACAATTTCCGGTATGACCAATGGAAAATTCTGCAGTCGGAACTCTCCGAACTCTTTACCTGCGAGGAAAGTCTCTATTGCAGCATCCTTCCGACTGCCACACAATATGCACGTAATGCCATCTTCAGCGGACTCATGCCGAATATCATAGCACGCATGTTCCCTGAGTTGTGGGTTGACGAGGACTCTGAGGAGGGCAAGAACCTCAACGAAGCACCACTCATCAAGACCCAGTTTGACCGATACAGGCGCCACAACACCTTCACCTACCACAAAGTGAATGATTCGACCGCAGCCGAGAAACTGTTGCAACAGCTTCCCTCGCTACAGAAATATGACCTCAACGTGGTGGTGCTGAACTTCATCGACATGCTCTCCCACGCACGAACAGAAAGCCGAATGGTGAGAGAATTGGCAAGCAACGAGGCAGCATACCGAAGCATCACACTCAGTTGGTTCAGACATTCAGCCATAGGTGACCTCTTCAAAGCCCTGGGTGCAACCGATTATACCATCGTGCTCACCACCGACCACGGAAGCATACGTTGCTACAACCCCATCAAGGTGGTGGGAGATAAGAACACAAACACAAACCTACGCTATAAGTTGGGAAAGAGCCTCACCTACAACAAGAAGGAAGTGTTTGAGATACGTGACCCGCACAAGGCAGGACTACCCAGTCCCAACCTGAGCACGGCCTATATCTTTGCCACAGGCGATGATTTCTTTGCCTATCCCAACAACTACAATTACTACGTACAATATTACAAGGATACCTTCCAGCACGGAGGCATCAGCATGGAAGAGATGCTTATCCCGCTGATTACCCTGCATGGAAAGAAACGTACATAAAGAGAACATGACTATCACATTCCAGGAAGAACATATCCAAGAGGCTGCAGCCCAGTTTGTTGCTGCCATGGGAACATCCACCGTATTCGCATTCTATGGAAAGATGGGGGCGGGGAAAACTACTTTTATCAAAGCCATTTGCCACGAGCTGGGTGTGACCGACACGGTAAACTCTCCCACCTTTGCCATCGTAAATGAATATGAGGATGCCACAGGAAATCCCGTTTTTCACTTTGACTTCTATCGCATCAAGAAACTCAGCGAAGCTTATGACATGGGGTGCGACGAGTACTTCTATAGTGGATGTCCCTGCTTTATAGAATGGCCTGAACTGGTGGAGGACCTTCTGCCTCAGGAAACCGTCAAGGTGACCATCTGCGCCCTACCCGATGGTAGCCGGCAGGTGACGATGTAAGGATTACCGTTCCCAGTCATACACATCCGACTGCCGCAGGCGATACCAACGCATCATATAGAAACATTCCTCGGCAGAGAATCCTCTGACCCGTGCGTATTCCTCTGCCATCCACCAATGCATCTTCCCACTTGCTGGCAGACGGTTGAAGTTGCGGCATCCCTTGAGTATGTCCACTTGACATGACCGGATGCGGTTGAGGTCGACCATCTCCAGACGTACTTGTACATTCTCCTGTGTGACATCCACATATCGCCCGTCCTTCTCCAAGGGGCGAGGCTCTACATCAAAGAGAATGTTTCCCCTACTGTAATCCATATTGTACATCCCATGCTCATGCATGATAGCCGTACATCGTCCCACCTCGCGACAGACCTGCTCAAGGCAGTCAAAAGAATGAGTGAGTAGCATATCATAACGATAAGGACAAGACGAGCGAACCGTGACCATATAGCTATGCGTGAAGAGCAGACCACTGCGGATATTGATAAACCCTACGGGCAAGGGTGAACCTATTCCTATCTCTATTAGGTGATCGGCTTTCAGCAGGGCACGCTCGGCCTTGGAAGAGCGCAGCAGACCATATACCAGGCGATTAAAAAAGATGGGAACCTGATAGGACTTCACCACATACTCACGTCCCTCATACTCGAGGATGCGCAACTGATTGCGGCCATCATGGATGAGTGTACCTTCTCCACGGGCAAAAGCCTGGGGCAAAGAGTACATAAACTGGAGCATGTCCTCATGCCCGGGATAGAGTTTCACCGTGGTGAAATGATTGATGCGATGAAGCCAGGATTTCATATCTTGTCGAGTCCCTTAGTAAACTTGAGCCAGTAATATTTGATAGGATTGGTGTACTTCAGCTGTTTCCAGGGACGACTGCCGTGTGGCTGATGAAGCACGGGGAGCGAAGGGAAGAGATAATTCTGCAAATCAGACTCCAGACTGAGGTGAGATATAGTGACATCAAACCAGTTCTTCGTACTGTCAAGCAAGCCAAAATCCACACGACGCAACAATTCATTGGTAAGCAAGGTGCAACAGAAAGAGCAATGGCGACGAGTGGCAGTCACCCGATGCCCTATCTTGCGTGCAAAGAGGTAAGGATAATTGACCTTACCCTGCTCGTCCACCGTAACAGAAGCTGCCAAGCCACAATCCTTGCGCTCCATGGCACCATCCCAAAGCCCCTGAAGCGTATCGGGCTTCACCGTAACATCACTCTCCACAATGAGCAAGGCGGCATCCTCCTGCAGGCAAAGTTCCCTTTCACGCTGTAAGACAAGCAGATAATTGGGTGACGGATGCTGGGTGATATCACTCAGATTCACCAGTTGAAAGCCCAGATGCTGAGCCTTGTTCTCCAGCAAGGCTGTATTCTCAGGCGTGCTGAAATCATTATAAACCGTGTAAGTATAAGGAACATTAAGCTCGGAATCGAGCACAGCATCGATAGTCCTCAGAGTGGAATCGATGGAGTCCTTTACTGGAGTGATGACATGAAGGCGCTTCATAGATTTGTATTTT
>JBJFDX010000134.1:0-2426 GCA_051890235.1 Bacteroidaceae bacterium
GTTTCAAGTAAGATTTTGTTTTCTGTCATGTTCTTTCTCATGGCAGTCCCATGTCGTGCTAACGATGTGACAGTTGAGGGGGAATCCCCAAGTGTGAAGTTTGATACGTTGCAGACTCTGTCGGACGAATTATCCCAAATCAAATTGCAACTTCAGGAAGAGGAGAAGAAGAAGGAGATTGAGAAGATCTGGAAACGAAGGAAGTACTGGAAAATTGGATTTGATAATTCTTCTTTTGAGCGTACAGATGGAGAGGCAATGACCTGGAAGACGGATTATGCAGTTTTCCTACAGAATGGAAGGACCGTATACTTTCATTCCAAGCCCGTCGGCAGGATGATAAAGTTTGGCTTGGATTATGGTTTTATGAATATGGGTTATGCTAAACTGAAACTTAATACGTATGGAAATGCAGGTTCTTCGTCTTCTGATTCGGGAACAAGTGGGGGCAGTAATCCCAATGGATTTGATGAAATTGTGAGCGGGGATCCCAGTGGTTCGATATTCTCCTTGATGGGAATTGACTTAGGAATGCACAGGTTTGATTACAGCGTACATGTTGGTCCGAGCGTCAGTATCAATCCCTGGAAACATCTTATCGTGGCAGCTTACTTTCATGCGATGCCGACAGCATCAGGCATTTTGGAGGATGAAACATTCTCCTATGGATTCAGTTGTGGCATGTCAGCAGGTCTTTCTGTTTCTTATAAGTTAATATCCTTTGGTGTGGAGGGCTTGTGGAGCACCATCAAATACAAGCAGGCATCATTTGATGAGGAGGACGAGGAAGATGATTATGAGGGAGATTTCAATCTGTTCACCACTAAGGATTTCAAGTTGAAGCAAAAAGGTCCCCGTTTTTATATTGCTTTTAGGTTCTAATTTTAAACATAATGATATGAAAATGAAATATTTATTCTGCATGCTCGCTTTCTTGGGCATAATGGTATCGGCTTGCACTGAATCAGATGATGAAATTAATGGAAATGATACACCTCCCGCAGGTGCACTTCCTTCGGCTGTGTTTACTCCCAACAGTCTGCCCAACGAACCTTTCTATAACGAGGCTATACGGATAGTGTCAACAGATGAGTACGCTCCTTTCTATGCGATAGAATTGATGTCCGACGGACATTACCTGATTACCTATTCCCGTCCGTATTATTATGCTCCTGCTGTTCATGTCTCTGCAAAAGGAAACGTGAACTTCGCTATACGCAAGAGTCGTAAAGCCCCAGGGACTCGGACAAGAGCCAGTGTGGACGAGGATGGCACGTTGACACTTTATAATGGTGATGAATATGGTACGTTTACAAAGATTGGTGATAAGCAATATCGGTTGGGCAACCAAATGCTGATTGACCTAAAGGAAGTTACTGGTTCTGACAAATCAGTGGCCTACGTAAACTATAATGGAATGGTATCACATGTGTATGTCAATGTGTCTGAACCCATGGTGAATGACGGGACAAAGAGTTTATGCCGAACATGGGACCTCAACAGCCTGGAGATTTGGGCTTATTGGAATGGAATATATGTGGCACATGGCAAGCAGACAGTACGGGATGGCCAGGTGGAGTCCTATTTCAAGGCTTCGTTTGGTATTGAGAAGGAGGAATTTCTTGACGATGATTCCGAAATGTGTTATAAGGTAATATTTACCTCAGCAGGCACATACATCTGTTTTTATTTAGATGGAGATGTGGAGGTTGCTCAGTGGAGATGGGTAGATAAGGCACAGGGTACTCTTCATTATGAGGACTCCATGTTGAATGAGGATTATGATCCGGAATGGGATGGCTATGTTACTGTCCGTTTTGCTGGAAACCAGATGCGTATTTATGAAGATTATACAGAAACCGAAGAAGATATTACTGCGCGAATAGTTGCCGTGAATACGCTGACCGCAACCAATCTAAAATAGTCTCTCTATCAACAATGAATATTTTGTTTGAAGATTAGGAAATAATGATGAGAGATAAAAAGATCGAGTGAACTGAAGCATGATTGAGAGTAATCCTTACCCTATGTGGATGTCTGACTATAAGTAAAAATAGAATTTTCAAGATAAATGATGTGGCGCCAGGGGGTAGACGTCACAAAACCTTTAACTATTTCAATATGAGAAAAATGTTTGGTCTGGCCCTCCTTGCTATGGTGGGCGTGATGTTCACTGCGTGCAGTGACGATGATGACAATGGTGGCGGAAATCCTTCTTCCGGGGGAACTGAATTCGGCATTCCTGCTTCGGTGGTGGATGGCGTGCGTGTGTCCAGTATTGAGGGTAGCAGTCCCATGACAGTTACTTACAATGGAGATGGCACGATTGCCAAGGTCGTGTGTGGAGAAAATGAGTATGTATTTGAGTACGATGGTGTAACCAGAGCAGATCAGCCTGCTTCAAGGAAACTCCTGCGCATAGTTAC
>JBJFDX010000135.1:0-8809 GCA_051890235.1 Bacteroidaceae bacterium
CTTATTCCTTAGGTGATATATCAACTCCCATGGAATATGCGGAGGAGACGTTTGATGTTTCATTGCCAGACGCGATACAATTGGGTGGGGTAAGGAGTTGTGCGATGGCTGCTCAGTCCATTCTTAATCAAAATGAGGAAGTGCCTGTCAATGCTACTCTGATGGTATATGTACTGCCTTGCACAGGTCCCAAGACATGGGGGAATACATTTTTTCTTTCAAACAAAACGACGTCTGAAGAGATATTTGCATATCTTAATGGGGATGCATCGTGGGATCCGTCCTATGAAAAGTATGCATTGTCAGAAGAGTGTGTATCCTTCTATAGAAATGGCCAAATAAAAGAATTTGTAGAGGAACGTCAATGCTTGTTACAGGCCCAGGAAATCAAATTTATTGAATCTGTAGTATTGAACCGTGGAGTTTCAAATAACCCCACAACAGCAGATTGACCTGATTGAAATCAAGTAACACGCATCTCCTGTTCATGGATGATTCAAGATGACAGTAGACACTCATCTTTGGCTTTTATAAGGTCAAATGGAAATGTATGATGAGGTAACCAATAATCAACGTGTCATTACGAGAAAACGAAATCCCTAAAGCTGAAAAATGACAAAGAGTCATGTTTTGTGACAGGAAAAACGTAACTTTGCATTTTGGAACTATGACGAAGAAGAAGGCTCTACTGGGAATGACCCTGGATGAACTGCGGACAGTGGCCGCAGAGATGGGGATGCCGGCATTCACTGCTGCGCAGATGGCACGATGGATATACAAAGGGCATGTGACAGACATTGCTGAGATGACCAATATATCCCTGCGTATGCGTACAGCCTTGTCTGAACAGTTTCGGATAGGGTGCGAACCTCCTGCAGATTGCCAACGCAGCGTGGATGGAACGGTGAAGTATATGTTTCCCACTGATGACGGACAGATGGTGGAGTCGGTGTTCATCCCCGATGGTGACAGGGCCACTCTGTGTGTGAGCAGTCAGGTGGGATGTCGCATGGGATGCCGTTTCTGCATGACGGGCAGACAAGGATTCCAAGGAAATCTCACCGCCAAGGATATCCTGAACCAGATATATTCTCTTCCGGATAGGGAGAGGCTGACGAATGTGGTGTTCATGGGACAGGGAGAACCGATGGATAACTATCAGGAGATGCTCAAGGCCACTCAGATTCTTACCGCGGAATATGGATGGGCATGGAGCCCGAAACGTATCACCGTATCCACAGTGGGCGTGAAAGGTAAGGTGGAGAGGTTCCTGCAGGAGAGTGACTGCCACCTGGCGGTGAGCATGCACAACCCCTTCCCTGAGGAGAGGCTGAAGATGATGCCTGCCGAGAAGGTGTGTCCCCTGACGGATCTGCTGGCAATGTTGAGGCAGAAGGATTGGTCACATCAGAGGAGACTGAGTTTTGAGTATATCGTCTTCGGGGGACTGAATGACTCTCCGGCGCATGCACGACAACTGGTAAAGCTGCTGGGTGGAATGGAGTGCCGAGTGAACCTGATACGTTTTCATGAGATACCGGACACACCCTATCGCGGAGCCAGTGAAGAGACCATGCTGTGGCTGAGGGATTACCTTACCCATCATGGGGTGACCACCACCATCAGGGCAAGCCGCGGACAGGATATATATGCAGCATGCGGACTCTTGCATGCACACAAGATGGAAATGGAAGGAATGGATAACGAATCAAGATAGGATATGAAGATTCAGATGAAAGGAACGGTGGGGGCCATGTGCCTGCTGCTGTTGACCATATTGCTGACAGGATGTACCAAGGAGGCTCTCTTACCCAAGGCAAGCGGCCGACCTTATGAAGTGCTGGTGGTGATGGATAAGGAGATGTGGGAGGCGCCTGCAGGCAGAGCACTCTTTGATATCCTGGATACCAACGTGCCCGGCCTTCCGCAGGACGAGCGCTCGTTTCATATATCACAGGTGGAGCCTAAGCACCTGAGTGACGGCATGAAGATATTCCGCAACCTTATCATGGTGAACATGGATGACCGACAGTTTACCCAGACGCGCATGAGGTTTGTGCGTGACAAGTATGCCATGGGACAGATTGTGCTTACCTTCAACACTCCGAACGAGGAGAGTCTGAAAGAGTTTTGCCGTGCACATCGTCAGGAAGTGGTGGATTTCCTGACCAAGACGGAGATGAACAGACTGATCAAGGAACTGCAGGTGCATTACTCTAAGGTTATCTATGACCTGGCTTGGAATGAGTTTGCGTGCAAACTGTATGCTCCCAAGGAGATCAAGGCTTACAAGAAGGGTACACAGTTCTTCTGGACAAGCAATAATACAGCTCAGGGAATGGTGAACATATGTATGTACAGTTATCCCTATGAGGGACCCGAGACGTTCTGCAAGGAGTATGTGCTGCAGAAGCGGGACTCGGTGATGAAACTGAACATGCCGGGAGAGTACCCGGGGATGTATATGCAGACGGATACTGCCTATACCGACGTGAAGGCCATCAGCGTGCACGGCAAGTATGCCATGGAGATACGAGGACTGTGGTATATGAAAGAGGACAAGGTGGAGCATCTGTGGGACAGCATGGGAGGCCCGTTTGTGAGTCACAGCCGTCTGGATACAGAGACCAACCGAGTGGTGGTGGTGGAAGGATTCGTGTATGCACCTGAGAAGATGAAGCGAGGACTGATGAGACGACTGGAGGGAGCTCTGTACACTCTGCAGCTTCCTCAGGAACAGTATGAACTGATAGAGACGGAAGTGGAGGAGGAGAAACCTGACTCTGCCCAGGTAGGGAAATGATGGCGTAACGTGCATCTGCCATTGAGCGGATGGAAAACGTGTGTGCCACTATATATAATATAATGTATAAGGAAACGTAATGGAGAAATACAGGATAGGCATCGTGCCCACCCCAGGTGACGATGCGGTGATGATGATAACCATAGCCTCGATGGAGGAACCACAGATGACGGACTTGGTTGTGCCCGTGCTGTATGCCGACAGGAACAGGGTGGAGCAGATGAGGAATGGTCAGAATTCGGATACACAGTTTGTGTATCTGACGCATGCAGAGGATGCCCGTGAGGAGTGTGTGTGCGTGGTGGATACTACCCGACGCAATGCCAGGAATCCGCAGGAGGATGCACCGGGCATGGATGTCTGGACAGAAGATCTGCAGAACGGAAATGTGGATGCCCTGGTAATGGTGGGTGATACCGATACGGAAAAACTGGACGGACAGGTGAAGATGTATCTGTCGGAAAGGAACTGCATGGCCATGCTGCACAGAGATAGTCTGGCAGAGGATATGCAACAGGTGGTGGCTCTGCTGGAGCGAGACCTGGACAGCACCAAGCCGCGTATGGCTGTGGTGGCTGATACCGACAAACAGAAAGAGGAGTGGGAGGCGAAGGCCGAAGAGATGGGAGCCTTTGTGTATGGACCTTTCCTCACAGAGACATTCTTTGAGGAGGAGCACTATAGAGACTTTGATGTGCTGATGGCACTGGATGCCCAATCGGCTATGAGAGGATTTCGTGAGACTGCCCATACCTGGGGCGTGTGCCTGACAGAGGATGATGAACAGCATGTCATATTGTATCCCGCGTACAACAATGAGTCTGCCAGTGAGGAATCGGCAGAATTCAGTTCAGTGAGCCTCAATCATGCCTTGTATCTGGCTGTTGATATCCTACGAAACAGAAAGCGCTACGATGAGGCTCATGAGAATCCCTTGCCCAAACTCTTCTTCGAGAAGAAGGATGAACGAAAGGGTAGCGTGGAGTAAACATCAGTAAGAGGAGGAGAATCTTGAGACCCTTATATAGAAATCTGTTCTTTGCCGTGGGCATCGTGGCGGTATTGCTCATGGTGTACAACATGGATGTCACATGGGAGGAGGTGGCAAGTGCAGCCCGGAAGGCTGGCATCTGGCTGCCTGCCTGTCTGCTGCTCTGGCTGGTAATCTATCTGATAAACGCATGGGCGTGGAGCATGATTATACGTTCGGGAATGCAAGGGGAACACGTGCAGGGCATGGGCTTCTGGCGTACCCTGAAGTATACCATCACGGGATATGCCCTCAACTATGTCACTCCTGCGGGAGTCCTTGGAGGGGAACCTTACCGTATCATGGAATTGAAACCCCTGCTGGGTACTGAACGGGCTGTGAGCAGCGTATTGCTGAACTCGATGATGCATATCTTCAGTCATTTCTGTTTCTGGGCTTTCTGCATCGTACTCTTCATATTGAACTATCATGACCGCATGTCTTGGGGACGGGCCTCGTTGTTGCTGTTTCTCTCTTTGTTTGTAGGAGCTGGCATCTATGTGTTTGTGCGTGCTTACAACCGGGGGATGGCAGAGAAGAGCGTGGTATGGCTTACACGTCTGCCCCTGGTGGGAAGTAGGCTGGATGATTGGCTTGAGGAACATCAGGAGATGCTCAGAACCATAGACAGCCAGATAAGAGCACTCAGGAAGTACAGTCCGCGCACTTTCTTGGCCACACTCTCCCTGGAGTTTTCCGCTCGCGTGATAGGATGTCTGGAATTGCAGTTCATCCTCTTCGTGTTTACTGATCAGGTGGCGCTCACTGACTGTATCATCATGCAGGGTTTCACCAGTTTGCTGGGTAATATCATATTCTTTATTCCCATGCAGGTTGGGGCGCGTGAGGCAGGCATGGCCATCTTTGCCAACTTCTGCCTGTTCAACGGTGCTTATGGAGTGCTGACAAGCCTCATCGTGAGAATCAGGGAAATCGTGTGGATATCTATCGGCATGGGTCTGCTGAAGACCGGCAATGTGCAACCCATGCCTCAAAGTCAGTCTAACATCAGTGCATTATGAATCATCAACCTGAATTGCAGAATCTGAAGAACAGATATGGAATAGTGGGCAGGGATGAAGCCCTGGACGAAGCCTTGCGTACTGCTGTGCAGGTGGCTCCCACCGACCTGTCGGTACTCATACAGGGTGAGAGCGGTGTGGGCAAGGAGGTCATCCCCCGCATCATACATGATTACAGTCAGCGGAAAGGAAAGAAATATATTGCCATCAACTGTGGTTCGATTCCCGAAGGAACCATTGACAGCGAATTGTTCGGTCATGAGAAAGGGGCCTTTACGAGCGCCATCGGTGAGCATGAAGGCTATTTCGGCGCAGCTGATGGAGGTACGCTCTTCCTGGATGAGGTGGGTGAACTGCCCATGAGCACTCAGGCGAGGCTCCTGCGTGTACTGGAGACCGGTGAATATATCAGAGTAGGAAGCAGTTCGCCACGCAAGACCAATGCTCGCATAGTGGCGGCTACCAATGTCAACATCCCACATGCTATCAGAGAAGGAAGGTTTCGTGAAGACCTGTATTACCGACTGTGCACCATCAACATACAGATGCCTCCTCTGAGAGACAGAAAGGGCGACGTGGTGCTTCTCTTCAAGAAGTTTGCCTTGGATACTGCCGAGAAATACAACATCCCAGATCCAATCAGGCTGACACCTGATGCCGAGATGGTGATGCAGAGCTATAAGTGGCCGGGCAATGTGAGGCAGTTGCGTAACATCACAGAGCAGCTCAGCATCCTGTCACAGGAGAGACTCATCACTCCAGAGATGCTGGCCAAGCATGGGATTGTGCCCAACTCGGACGAAGAGACATCCATGGTGGCCGTGAGCAGCATCGGACGACAGGATACTCACGGATATGCCCATGAGATACAGTTCCTGGCCAATGCCGTGCAGGTGCTGACACAGGAGGTGAACGAACTGAAGCAGAAGGTGAATGCCATGTCGAATCCCTTGCAGGTGAGACTGCCTGCGCCTGCCACAGGAGATCATACATCAAGAGGAGCTGTGTCTGATGCCACCACATCGCTCTCCTATGGCAGACTGGCAGGCATGGAGGCAGAGATACAGACACCCGAGGAGGTGCTGGATGATGAGACTCTCAACATCAACAACATGGAGAGGAGAAACATCATGAAGGCCCTGCAGAGGAATCACTATCGCAGGAAAGCGGCTGCAGATGAACTGGGTATCAGCGAGCGGACGCTGTACAGAAAAATCAAGGCTTATGGTATCGAGGAATAGACAAAAGAAATGGAGCATCCTGTGCTGGACGGCGGCTTTGTCGGTGTGCATACTGATGACTGCCTGCAAGGTGTCGTATAAGTTCAACGGAGCAAGTATAGACTACAACAAGACCAAAACCATACAGATAGATAACTTCCCCATCAGAAGTGCTTATGTGTGGGCACCCATGCAGAGCATCTTTCAGAACAGGTTGACGGATATCTTTGCTTCGCAAACTAAACTAAGACAGGTGAAGAAGAACGGTGACCTGCAACTCTCGGGAGAAATCACCGGATTTGATCAGTATAACAAGGGTATCAGCAGCAGTGGATACAGCAGTCAGGTGCAACTGAAGATGACCGTGAATGTTCGCTTCGTCAACAATAAGAACCATACGGAGGACTTTGAGAAGCAGTTTACCGCCACCACAGAGTATGACTCGTCACAGCAACTGACCTCGGTGCAGGAGGAACTGGTGACACAGATGGTGAAGGATATTACCGACCAGATCTTCAATGCCACCGTGGCTAACTGGTGATGGGTATCTGCATACAGAAGGCACGCACAGACAAGACATACCAACAGAACAGGAATAGATGGCACAGAGACCGATAATAGACTTCATACGACGCCCCGACAGTTTGGACCGGAATGCAGTGAGGCAACTGCAGGAACAGATAGAGGAGTATCCCTATCTGCACGCTGCACGCATTCTGTTGCTGCAGGCGCTGCACAAACAACATTCTCCTCTGTATGACCAGGAGTTGCGTAGGAATGCCGTGATGGTGCCCTGCCGAAAATCCATCTTCCATCTCACCGAAGAGGCCAACTACAAGGTGAAGGCAGAGAAGAAAAGGTATGGCGCCGGTGTGCAGGAAGACCAACTGCCGCAAAGTACCGACCAGCTGATAGACAACTTCCTGGACGCTCTGCCTGTTCAAGAACCTTCGGCAGGCGTGCCTGTAGATGCCACCAAGGACTATATCGCCTATATGCTGCAGAACGAACAGGATGAGGAGCAGACCGACGTGGCTCTCATGAATGGAAATGGCGTTGTGGAGCGATTCCTGGAACAGGAGGATGGGCGTATCGTGCTGAATGATTCAACAGTCAGAAAAGAGGAGAGCAAGAGCACAAATGATGAGAATGAGGCTGAAGGAAAGGAAATCTTCACCGAGATTATGGCCAGCATTTACATCAAGCAGGGCAAATATGAGAGCGCTCTTAAAATTATCAGACAGCTTTCCTTGAAATATCCAAAAAAAAACCGTTACTTTGCAGACCAAATCCGTTTCCTTGAGAAACTGGTGCTGAACGAAAAGAACAAATAAATAACATAAGACATGTACACATCTATCGTAATCTTGGTGGTATTGGCATCTATTCTGATGTGCCTCATCGTACTCGTACAGGAATCAAAGGGTGGTGGCCTCGCTGCCGACTATTCAAGTTTCAACCAGATGGCTGGTGCTCCCAAGACAACAAACTTCATCGAGAAGGCTACCTGGGGACTGGCTATCGCAATGATTGTTCTCAGTGTGCTGAGTGTGGCATTCCTGCCCTCAACAAGTGCCAATGACTCTGTCATCTTGCAGCAGGCTACTGAACAGAAGGCTACCAATCCCGGCAACCTGCCTGGTATGGCACAGCCCTCAGCATCTGAGCAGACCACAGAAGAGGCTCCTGCGGCTGAAGCTCCTGCTACCCCTGAGACTCCCGCTCAGTAATCAATATAAAGAGAAGGGGAGGGGCCATGGACTTGAAACCTACGTTTCTGGTGGCTGACAGTGGCTCTACAAAAACAGACTGGGTGCTCAGTGACCCAGAGAGTGGCATCTTGGAAGTTCGTACATCGGGAATCAATCCCGTGAGGGACTCTCAAGATGCCATTTCTGTTTTGATTCAGGAACAACTCATGCCACAGCTGCCTGATGGATGTGCACCGCAGCATATCTTTTTTTATGGGGCTGGATGCATGCCACCCTATGACCAAACTGTGGGAACAGTGCTCCAACAGTTCTTCTCCAATTCTATGATTGAAGTGGAGAGTGATCTGCTGGGGGCAGCAAGGGCTCTCTGCGGCAGGAGTCCTGGCATAGCATGCATTCTGGGTACGGGAGCCAACAGTTGTCTCTATGACGGACAAAGCATAGTGGCACATGTTCCTCCACTTGGATTCATTCTGGGTGATGAAGGAAGTGGTGCTGTGCTGGGCAAAATACTCTTGGGGAATCTGCTGAAGGGTGTCTTCCCCAATGAAATGAGAGAGGAGTTTATGAGAGACTATCAGCTGACAGAGGCTGAGGTGATAAACAGAGTGTATCGTCAACCACAGGCTAATCGTTTCCTGGCTTCTCTGGTTCCCTTTATCCATAAGCATAGGAATCACCCACAGGTGCATGACATGCTGGTGCAGGCTTTTCGCTCCTTCCTGAGCAGGAACGTGCAGGCGTACAAGCACAATGAGTTGCCAGTCAACTGTGTGGGAGGCATCGCCTGGAGTTATGCGGAGGAACTGCGTGAGGCAGCTGATGCAGAGGGGATGAAGATAGGAAAATTGTTGCGTGAACCCATTCAGGAGATGCTTTCCTATCATGCAGAGGAGCAGAATGTTTCATAAAAGTGACAAATTGTTACAAGATTATGTTAAATAACATATAAAAAGTATTGCAAGTAGACAAAAGGATTTGTAACTTTGCTGCAGATATCCTGAAAACAATCTTTCGCCTTA
>JBJFDX010000136.1:0-8790 GCA_051890235.1 Bacteroidaceae bacterium
TGTCAGACAAATAAATATTATTCAGTAAACACTAATTAACATATCTTTGCAAAACATTATAAAACATGTAACAAACAAAAAAAGAATACACGTTTCTATGACATCTAATCAAGATCCCAGAAACCGTATGATGCTCTTCTGCCACGGATATAACAAGAGGAGTATCATCAAGAGATTCCGAAATCTATCCTCACTTGTTCTGCTGACCATGAGCGCCATGATTCCCTCAGCCTGTATCGACAAATCCTATGATGCGACTGATGTGGACCTTACCATGGGGCTGGGTAGCGACGGGCTCAAACTCAAGTTAGGCAATACCGAGAGGATTTATCTGAAGGACATCATCGAGACCGACAGTAATGTCAAGACTGACGGTACCAACTGCTTTTATCTGACGGAAAAAGGAACCTCAGATATCTCCTACACAGTCAATGATATCTCATCCAGCATCGACAAGGTGGCCAGAGTGGAGTGTAAGCACAGAGTTCTCAGTTGGAATGCTGAACTCTGGGAGCAAACAGGCGGGCAAGGGGCTGAGGAGATAACCATTCCTGCCGATTTCTCCCTCCACGGAACAGCAGAAGGAGAAAACCAGAGCGACTATACTGCCGAGGATATCGGATCGGAAGTGAAACGTATCACTCGGGTATACCCCCGAGACTTCGGAGCCGACCTGGTTGTCAGTATGATCTGCAGCAACGGCGTGCGCTTGGGTATCGACAAGCTGCAGGACTTTTCTGTCACCCTGCCCAAATACGTACACCTGCGCGAAGTGCCTCAGGGGTGGACGCTCAATGGAAGTACACTCACTTATAAGGGCGACATGAAGTTCGCAGCAGATACCAAGACCATCTGCAGCATCCTCATTGACTATATCGACCTGAAGGAAGAAGGCATTCCCCATGAAGGAAAAGTGACACTCAGCCAGGAGATGACCCGAGTGGCCATGAAGGGAACAGCCTACTTCAAGGCTAAAGATCAGTTTGTGATGAGAAACGGAGATTATGCCGACATCCTGCTGGATATCTGCTTCCATAATGATGGAGAGATTGTCGTGGACAGCATCCGAGGCATCTTTGATCCTGAAATCAATCCAGAAATAGATCCCATCAGCATCTACGACAAGATGCCTGAGTACCTCAGAAATGAGGAAACAAGACTGCAAGTATCCAATACCACGCTGAAGTTCGAGATGGACCTGAACACGATTCCTGCCGACCTGCTTGTGGGAGCCACGCTCACCTCTGTCAAGAATGGGCAAGGAGGATGGAGCCAGGAGGTCACTCTGCCACAGGTAAGATTAACAGGCGGACACCACTCCACAGCTTATTTCCATCAATCGGGTGTCAAGCCTTATGATCCGGAAGGACAGATTCCAGATGATGCTGTCGTGAAACAAGTATCCCAACTGGGTAAACTCATAAATCGTATTCCCGACCAGATAGAGGTAGACATGGCAAACAAGAAGGTGACTCTGGCTCAAACAGAGGCTACCCTGCGCATGGGGCATACTTACCGAAGCCAAGTGGACTACAAGGTCTTTGTGCCTCTGGTGGCCGAACAAGGCTTCTGTATCGCCTACCGTGATTCCAGCAACAGCATCGGGAGCGACCTTGAGGACCTTCAAGCCAAGGGACTTCGTCTGAGCACCACCATCGAAAATACAGTTCCGCTCAGCCTTACCCTCGATGTAAAAGCTTTGGACTGCTATGGAAGAGAGATATCCGGTATCCACTTCACTCAGGCTAAGGCAAAGGCAGGTCAGGGTGAGAACTCAACTCCCACCAAGACAAACATTATCATGGAAGCCAGTCTGGCAAATCCCAAGGACCTGCAACGGATTGACCGCTTCACCTTTGAGGTAAAAGCCGAGCAAGATACAGACAAACAAACCATGCCTCTGACATCGGGACAATACATCCGACTCACAGATATCCGCCTGAGACTCACGGGTGGCATCGTGGTGGATTTGAACTGATGCAGACCCTCACCATAAACAGAATCGCACATATGACCAGAGAACATAAGCACAAGGAAAACGGCATATACACATACAGAAAACCCATGAGACTAAAGATAAAAGCTGTTTGGGCTATTCTCACAGCCTGTTTGGTGCAAACACCTCACGTGTTTGGCCAAGAAATGCGCACCACATACTTCATGCAGACTTCCGATTTGCGCCATGAGATGAATCCTGCCCTGCTGGATCATGCCTACATGTCCCTTCCCCTGCTGGGAAACATCAACATAGGCACTACGGGTAACTTCGGAGCCAAGACTTTCATCTTCGACATGAAACCTACTTGGGAGGGATATGGCGTAGACGGACACACGCGCACCACCTTCATGCACCCCGATGTGAGCGCCAGCGAGTTTCTTGGAGGTCTGAAGGACAACAACCGACTCTCCGTGAACTTCAAGTACCAGTTGTTCAGCTTTGGCTTCAAGGCTTTCGGAGGCATCAACTCCATAGAGGCAAACCTGCGTTCAAACACCAGCGCCACTCTTCCGAAATCACTCTTCGAGTTCATGAAGACCGCAGGTGAGAGGACCGATTACGACATCTCTGATCTGGGCGCCCGCTCTGAGACATTTGCGGAGATTGGACTGGGACATTCCCATAGGATCAACGAGAAATGGACGGTGGGAGGCAAACTGAAAATCCTGCTGGGTATAGCATATGCAAATGCGAATATCGACCAACTGCACCTTCATCTCGATGAGGACTACTGGCGCATCACGGGCAACGTATCAGCAGAAGTAGCCCTGAACGGACTTCAGCTTGAACAGAGCGAAAAGGTTGACCCCGAGAATCCCAGCCGACATGAAATAAAAGATGTCGACTATAAATTCAAAGGTATGAACAACTTGGGAGCAGCCATCGATTTGGGAACCACCTGGAAGCCAGTTGATCATCTCACCCTGAGTGCTTCGGTCACCGATTTGGGCTTCATCAAATGGAAGGAGAGTCAGCTCATGTCCTCCACCAGCCAATGGACATTCGATGGATTCGATGAGGATATCTATGCAGGAGGTGATAAGGATAATAGCGCTTCACTCGACGATCAGTTTGAACAATTAGGAGATGATCTGGAAGACCTCCTCAAGGTCTATTACGATGGAAGTCAGAAGAAAGGACATGCGCTGGCCGCCAACATCCATCTGGGTGCCGAGTATGCCCTTCCCGTCTATGACCGTCTGCGCTTTGGCTTCCTTTTCACCAGCCGAGTGGCAGGAGCACACTCCTGGCATCAGGGCATGCTCTCTGTCAACATACGTCCCGTCAAGTGGTTCGAACTCTCCTTGAGCGGATCAGCAGCCTCCAGCGGAGTATCCGGCGGCATGGCTCTCGACCTGCATGCCAAGAGGTTCAACCTCTCTCTGGGTACCGATTGCTTCTTGAGCAAGATGGACAAGAACGGCATACCACTCCAAAAGGCCAACAACAACGTCTATCTGGGTGTCAGTTTCCCTCTTTCCCAGATTTAAACCCTCTTTGTAAGCAAAAAGAAGTTTATTTCTGAATGTATTTCCACAGAATGCTTGCGGGATAAGAATATAATTTCTAATTTTGCGGTACATGTTTTGGTAATTAAGAGTTTAACATTGTTATAAGGTAAAAAGCTGGGGGATGGCGACTTCTTTTATTGCGCCTCCCCCTTCTGTTTTCTATTCTGAGAGCACACACGCCATAAGATGAGAAAAAGAGAACTCTACCAGAAGGTAACAGCCTACTTCCAGCAGGCTATGCCCGTAGTACAGACAGAACTCCATTACGACAGTCCTTTTGGACTGTTGGTGGCTGTTATCCTGAGCGCACAATGTACCGACCGCAGGGTGAACATGGTCACTCCACGTCTGCTGCACGACTACCCCAATGCCGAGGCTATGTCCCATGCCACACCCGAGGTAATCTATGATTACATCAGCAGTATCTCCTACCCTAACAACAAGGCACGGCACTTGGTGGGGATGGCCACCATGCTCCATCACGAATATGGAGGAGAAGTACCCTCCACCATTGAGGACCTGACCCGTCTGCCCGGTGTAGGACGCAAGACCGCCAACGTGATTCTGAGTGTCGTCTTTCACCAGGCCGCCATGGCTGTCGACACGCATGTCTTCCGAGTAAGTCACCGCCTCGGACTGGTACCAGCCTCCTGCACCACGCCCCTCAGCGTAGAACGTATGCTCACCCGATATTTTCCTCCCGAGGTCATCCATGATGCACACCATTGGCTCATCCTTCATGGCAGATACGTATGCACAGCTCTCAAACCTCGCTGTTCACAATGCGGATTACAAGATATTTGCCTGAGAAAATTGGTCTGATTTGCGAAAAATGGCATACCTTTGCAGTAAGCAAGATAAAGATGTAATTACACAAATTGTTAAATACATTATTATGACTATCAACGAGTACAATTTTGCCGGTAAAAAGGCAATCGTCCGCGTGGATTTCAACGTACCCCTGGACGAGAATGGTCACATCACAGACGACACCCGTATCCGTGGTGCTCTGCCCACATTGAAGAAGATTCTGGCCGATGGTGGTGCTTGCATCATCATGAGCCACATGGGTAAGCCCAAAGGTAAAGTAAATCCCAAACTCTCTCTGGGTCGCATTCGCGAGGCTGTAGAGGTTGCTCTGGGTGTACCCGTAGCCTTTGCTCCCGACTGTGCTGATGCTGCCGATGAAGTCAAGGCTCTCCCCATGGGTCAGGCTCTGTTGTTGGAGAACCTCCGCTTCTATCCCGAAGAGGAAGGCAAGCCCGTTGGCATCGACAAGGAAGATCCTGCCTATGATGCTGCCAAGAAGGAGATGAAGGCACTCCAGAAGGACTTCGCCAAGAAGCTCGCTTCCTATGCCGACTGCTATGTGATGGATGCCTTCGGTACAGCACACCGCAAGCATGCTTCCACTGCTGTGATTGCCGACTATTTTGATGCCGACAGCAAGATGCTGGGTTATCTGATGGAGAAGGAGGTACAGGCTGTGGACAACGTGCTGAGTAACATCAAGCGTCCCTTCGTGGCTATCATGGGTGGTTCCAAGGTATCATCCAAGATTGGCATTATCCAGAATCTGTTGGGCAAGGTAGACAAGCTCATCCTCTGCGGTGGTATGACCTACACTTTCTCCAAGGCTCATGGCGGCGAGATTGGCCAGTCAATCGTAGAGCTGGACAAGCTGGATGTTGCTCTCGATGTGGAGAAGACCGCAAAGGAGAATGGTGTGGAACTCGTACTGGGTGTTGACTCTGTATGCTGCACAGGATATGACTTCGGCAACTTCTGCGTGAAGGAAGGAGCCAAGGTTGAGGTATTCCCCTCCAATGCCATCCCTGCTGAGTTTGAAGGTCTGGATGCAGGTCCTCTGAGCCGCGAGAAGTTTGCACAAGCCATCGAGGGTGCCAAGACAATCCTTTGGAATGGTCCTGCCGGATGCTTTGAGTGCGACGATTTCACAGCTGGCAGCAAAGCTATCGGTGAAGCTATCGCCAAGGCAACTGCCGAGGGAGCTTTCTCTCTCATCGGTGGCGGTGACTCTGTGGCA
This sequence comes from Bacteroidaceae bacterium, assembly GCA_051890235.1. Lineage (GTDB taxonomy): Bacteria > Bacteroidota > Bacteroidia > Bacteroidales > Bacteroidaceae > Physcousia. The sequence goes on from JBJFDX010000136.1 coordinate 5,558, forward strand.
TGTTGCACCAAGTTTGGTCTCACCGACAAAGTATCTTACATCTCCACCGGAGGTGGTGCTCTGCTCGAGGCTATCGAGGGTAAAGTACTTCCCGGAGTGGCTGCCATCAAGGGCGAATGAGACTGACAAACGCAGTTTTACTGACTACAATATTGGCGATGGCCTCCTGCAGCAAGAAACAGGAGGCCTTGCCGTATGTAGCCCATATCGACAGCACCGACAGTACAGCCCTACAGGTGGCTGTTCTGCCTACTGTCAGTTGTCTGCCTGTTCACTATGCCCTGCGCATGGGCATGTTCCACCAGGCTGGCATCAAGGTCAGATTATGGCGTTATCAGGCACAGATGGATGTCGATACCAGCATCGTTCAGGGACATGTATGTTTAGCCATTTCCGACCCGTTTCATGCCATACGTCTGCAGAGCGACAGTCTGAGCGTATCACCCCTGATAGCCGTTCGCGAACCGCTCTCACTCATGGCACTCAAGGGCCGTCGTGTCAAGCGCATGCAACAGATGAAAGAGAAGACCGTGGCTGTCAACCGGCTATCGAGTGCAGACTACTGGTGTCAACGCATGGTAGAGGATGCTCATCTGGATCTGAGCACCATCTTTCGCCCACAGGTCAACGACTTGTATCTACGCACGGATATGCTTCTTAATGGATTCATCGATGCAGCTATCTTGCCGGAGCCTTATGCCACCTGGGCAGCACTCGAGGGACATAAGCGCATCAGCACCACCCCCAAACAAGGTATCAGTAACGCCCTGTGGATAGTAACCCGGAAGCGGGGAGAAAGCAATGATGTTGAAGCACAGGCAAAGACCTTTGCCAGAGTCTACGAAGAGGCTGTGCGTGAGATGAGCGAGAATCCTCAGGCCGACACTCTTAGAGCCATTCTGGTCAACGAATACCGGATGCCGCCCCTCCTCACCGATACCATCCAACTGCCGCAGATACCTGCTCCGCACCCCATTACTACCGACGAGATAGAGACTGCCGCACAATGGTTGCGCACTCAGAATCGTCTTCCAAAGAATCACAAGACCCAAGAATTTCTCTTGCAGCAAATCAAATGAAGCGTGCCATTGACGAATTCGCATTGAAACGTCTTTCTGCAGCCGTCATCGAGGATCTCTCCGAAAGACGCATCAGCGAAGCTATTGACAAACTGAGTTTTCTCATTCAGAACGTACAGGATGACCGTATCAGAGCTGATTTCGAGGAACTGCGTGCCAATTACTACGCCATGCTCTCCTTCCTGATCCAGGGAGGTACGGACGAACATCGTGCAGAAATACAAGAGCAGATGGCTCAAAGGGTATGGATGTTACTTCAAGGCATTAGCCGAAACATCCGTCTCCACATCTCCGATGATGCTTACTGCAGAACCCATAGTCAGTTGACAGAACAGGGTATAGATGCTGAGACGCTCATGCACCAATGGTCAATCACTCCACCCTCCGAGGAACGTTTTATTCTGCAAGACCATCTTTTCCACCTTCTGTGGATCTCCCCTCTCTGGAAGTCCGCTGATCGTTCTCTCTGGCAGGACTTTATCTCGAGACAGAACACATTGGTACAGCAGCATCTCATCTGGGGTATCTTTCTTTCATGCTACGAGTATCACGACCAAGAGAAATTCTCTCTCATAAGTTCTCTGGCAGATAACGAAGATAACAAGGTACTCATGGCAGCCGTCACAGCGATGAGTTTCCTCTTACGGAAGTACAAGGATATTCTCACACCACTGGGACTCCTCTCCGCTGAAACTATCCCCAACCGTTTTCTACCTGTCCTTATGGAATCCGATCAGGAGTATGCCCTCATTCTGGCATCGAAGAAGGATACCGAAGACGAAGCACGAGAACTGGATGCCATATCTCAGAACAATATCAACGAAGCACTCAAGAAAGCCTTTGCCCTCAAAATTTCCTATATCAAGCGCAGAATTGCCAAGGGTTATGACCCCAACCTCAATCGCATGAGCATTCTGCACAGCAGCAAGTTCTTCAGTACCTGTTCACACTGGTTCCTTCCCTTCGATAGTTCCCATCCCATGGTTCAGTCGCTTGGTTTAGAAAAGGACGGACAGGGACAGGAACATGACATACTCAGCAAATTCTCTGAGATAAGCAATGACTGCGATGTGGACAAATATGCCATGCTGGAGATGATGAATGACAACCAGACATTGGCACAGACCCTTGCTACCCAGATGGAACAATCAGGGATGGGATTGGAAGAAGTGAAGTTGCCCGATCAAACCTTGCGTCACATGATGCAGAACCTCTATCGCTTCTTTACCCAGTCATCCGCCAGCAACAGCCTGAACAATCCATTTGAAGATCCCACCATGCTCATTGCCGATGACCTGTTCCGACCACAGAACAACGAACAGTTCTGCTTGGAGTGTGTACGCACGCTGCTTGAAGCAAACCAGGTTCAATGTGCCGCATCGGTTCTCGAAGGCATGGTCAGGCATTACGGAACAAGTGCAGAACTATTCCACCTCAAAGGCTGTTGCTTCGAGAAGAATGAAAACTACTTAGATGCATACCGCTGTTACACACAGGCTGCTTTCCTGGAAGAACCCGACAGGACAATTGCTGGCAAGCTCTATCATTGCAGCAGGATTCTATTGAAGAAAACAGAAGAGCACAGATGGCTGGACGTCCTCATCCAAATGGAACCGGAAAACACAGAATGGCTCCATAGGAAGGCCGAATTGCTCCTCGAAGAAAAAAGATGGAACGAAGCTCGTGAAATCTTTTATCGCATTACCTACTATCAGCCATCAGATATGGATGTCGTTCGTGGCATCGTCACCAGCGAATTGATGCTACAGAATATTCCCACGGCAGTAAAATACTCCGAGAAGTTACTTGATGACCACTCTCCCTATCCATGGGAGTCTCGCACACTTTTGGGCAATCTGGCTTTCATACAGGGTGACTGGAAGCGCGCCAAGGTTTATTACACCAGTGCAGCAGAAAGTTATATCAAGGACACCAATAGCACTTATGCCAAATACCTTGAGCACTATGAGAGTTGTCGCGAGGCACTCGAAGCCAACAACATCTGCAAGATTGACATTGACCTCATGAGAGATTCCCTTTGGGTTACGCTCATCCATGGCCTATAACATATTATAATATATATACGCGCGCACGCACGAGGATACCTGTAAATCGAAACAGGGGAATGCTTCCCAGCATTCCCCTGTCATTCTC
>JBJFDX010000137.1:0-2400 GCA_051890235.1 Bacteroidaceae bacterium
TACAGATTCTTTTCGCTTCTGTATCATATCATGCGCGTAGTTGCGGATTTGAGGTGTTATATTTTTGTATGCGGGAGAAATAATTAGGTAAGTTTAACAATTATTCTGAGTCGGATATTAGAATCTGAACAGTATTTCTTCCTGCTGTAGCAGGGTTGGAGCGGTGAAAAATGCGTAATTTTGCAGGAAGTATTATGGGAGATTTCAAACTTATATCTAAATATGCGCCCACAGGTGATCAGCCGGAAGCTATACGTCAGCTTACCCAAGGCATTCTGTCGGGTGTTCCTGCACAGACACTTCTGGGTGTTACCGGTAGTGGCAAGACTTTTACAGTGGCCAATGTGATAGCTCAGGTAAACAAACCGACGCTTATCCTGAGTCACAACAAGACACTCGCGGCACAGTTATATGGAGAGATGAAACAGTTCTTTCCAGAGAATGCCGTGGAGTACTATGTCAGTTATTACGACTATTATCAGCCAGAGGCATATATCCCCAGCACAGATACCTATATAGAGAAGGACCTTGCCATCAATCAGGAGATTGATAAACTGAGGCTCTCTGCTACCAGTGCCTTGCTCTCGGGCAGAAAGGATGTGGTGGTGGTAAGTAGCGTATCCTGTATCTATGGAATGGGCAATCCCGGTGCTTTCTATGAGAACATGATAGAACTTCGGGTGGGCCAGCAGATGGACAGGCAACAATTACTGCGCAAGCTTACCGATAGCCTTTATGTGCGTAATGACCTCACCTTGGCGCGCGGACAGATGCGTGTTAAGGGGGATACCGTGGATGTGGCACTTGCTTATGCTGATTATATTTTGCGTATCACTTTCTGGGGAGATGAGATAGAGTCACTTGAAGAACTCGAGCCACAGAGCATGCAACGCATCGCTTCATTTGAGGATTATAAGGTTTATCCTGCAAATCTTTTCATGACCAGTCATGAGACACAGGAGCAGGCAATACGCAAGATAGAGGATGATCTGGCTGAGCAGGTGGCCCTCTTTGAAGAGGAGGGGAGAATGCTCGAGGCAAAGAGACTGCATGAGCGGGTTACCTATGACATAGAGATGATCAGAGAATTGGGACACTGTTCGGGTATAGAGAATTATAGCCGCTACTTTGATGGACGCGAACCGGGAACTCGTCCTTATTGCCTGCTCGACTTTTTCCCCGAGGATTATCTCACCATTATTGATGAAAGTCATGTGTCTGTGCCTCAGATAAGTGCCATGTATGGTGGTGATAGAGCCAGAAAGAACAATCTGGTGTACTATGGATTCCGCTTGCCAGCGGCAAGAGATAATCGTCCGTTGAAGTTCGAGGAATTTCAGGAGCTCACCCATCAGGTTATCTATGTAAGTGCTACACCGGCCGACTACGAATTGGCACAGAGTGAAGGAATCGTGGTGGAGCAACTCATTCGCCCTACTGGTTTGCCTGACCCTGTGATAGAGGTTCGTCCTACACAGAACCAGGTGGATGATCTCATGGAGGAGATTCAGGTTCGTATTGAGAGAGGAGAACGTACGCTGGTCACCACGCTCACCAAGCGAATGGCGGAGGAACTCACGGAATATCTGCAGAGGCATGGCATAGAGACTGCCTATATACACAGTGACGTGGATACGCTGGAGCGTGTGCGTATCATGAATGACTTGCGTTCGGGAATCTATAATGTGTTGGTGGGTGTCAATCTGTTGCGTGAAGGTCTTGATTTGCCTGAGGTTAGTCTGGTAGCCATCTTGGATGCAGACAAGGAAGGATTCTTGCGTAGCCATCGGAGTCTGACCCAGACTGTTGGACGTGCAGCACGTAATCTCAATGGGCGTGCCATCATGTATGCTGATGTCATCACAGAAAGTATGGCTTTAACCATCGAGGAGACCAACAGAAGAAGGCAAGTACAACTGGCCTACAATGAGTCTCATCATATCATTCCCAAGCAGATCAGCAAGGACCAGACTATGGGTGATTTGCTTCAGGCTGGTGGTGCCAGCGAGCAGAGGGCTTATGTGGAACCGCAAATGGTTCATACAATATTGGCTGCAGAACCTGCCTTGCATACGCCCAAACAGATGGAGCGCGAAATAGAATCCTTGAGAAAGCGGATGCAGAAGGCTGCAAAGGAATTAAACTTCGTGGAAGCTGCTCTTCTGCGTGACGAGATGTTGCGTCTGCAGGCCGAGTTGGAGTCTCACCCGACAAATACAGGAGACTAAGTGTATAGTTTCGTGCGTCCGAAGAGAGAAGAGAAAGAACCTTATATTCGTCACTCTTCTGAGAACTACCCTGAAGGCTTTGTCCTTAGCGTTGGGCGATTAGGCAAACACGCTGAGGTTCTATATGTGCAGGAGTACTCTCGTTTGTTGTGTTATTCTCTCACAGTTGGTT
>JBJFDX010000138.1:0-8748 GCA_051890235.1 Bacteroidaceae bacterium
CACAAAAGTACTAAAAAAAGTGCATCAGATTGCAGAAAATTATATTCAAATTTGGCAGATTAAATCAGAAAAAGTAATTTTGCAGACCGAAATTCAGAAAAAGGATAGCGACAATCTTCGCTCTCCACACCAATCCCTATTGAATAGAAACAAATAATAAACAGCATACATTATATTATTATGCACACAAAAAGCGAACTCGAGAAAATGTCTCTCGAAGAATTATCAGCATTAGCACAGAATGTAAATGCAGAAATGTCCAACGATATCACAACACTCATATATAATATTATAGATGCCGAGGCAATGGCCGGATCCAGTCTGCGAGCCAATACCAAGGCAAAAGAAAAGAGCAACTCTGCAGCAACCGCCTCAAGCGATACCACGACAGAGGCCACTGCAGACAAAACACCCAAGAAGCGTGGACGCAAGCCCAAGTCAGAAACAGCGAAGGCAAGCGAAGAGAGTAATGAAATAAAAGTGGAAAACAAGACAGAAGATAAAGAAATGGTCAAGCAGAATCCAGAAGAAAAAGCAGAAACCACACAGACTACAATCAATTTCGAAGAAACAGAAACACAGGCTGTTGCGGAACCAGCCCCAAGGAAAAGAGGCAGACCACGCAAGATAAGACCAGAAGAAGTGCAAAACACTCCTGCAGAAACTCCCATACAGCAAACCGCGGCAAAAGAAACCGCCCCTGAAGAATCAAGCAAGGATGAAGCTGAGCTCGAAAGCAAACGCACCAATCTAAAGGAAATCCTGCAGGAAGACACCGCAAGCATAGCCTCACCCGAAGAACAACCACTCATACGCGTCAGCGATGATTTCTTCATCGTACAGGATATCCCATCCATGGGCAATGACAATTATGAGTACAACAATTACATGAGGCCTGCTACCAGCGCACCTGTCAATCGTACTGCAGAAACATATGGAATGACCACCAATGAGGACAACGAGCAGGAAGAATACGAGCAGGAGATGCCCAAGGAGGCAGAGGAGAACTTTGACTTTGGACAGAACATTCGCGGCGAAGGAGTGCTGGAGGTAATGAACGAAGGCTTTGGTTTCCTGCGCAGTAGCGATTACAACTACCTGAGTAGTCCCGATGATATCTATGTGAGCGCACAGACAATCCGCCACTATGGATTGAAGACCGGTGACGTGGTCGAAGGACCCGTTCGTCCACCTCACGATTCAGAAAAGTTCTTCCCTCTCATTGATGTCGCCAGCGTCAACGGATGCGACCCTGATATCGTGAGAGATCGCAGTCCGTTTGAGAACCTAACCCCACTGTTCCCTGACGAGAAGTTCAAACTTTGCTCTGGCCGCAATGATTCTCTGTCAGCACGTGTGGTTGACCTCTTTGCTCCCATTGGAAAAGGACAGCGTGCACTTATTGTGGCACAGCCCAAGACAGGTAAGACCATGCTGCTGAAGGACATCGCCAATGCCATCACAGCCAACCATCCTGAAGCCTACCTCATGATGCTTCTCATTGATGAACGTCCTGAGGAGGTTACCGACATGGCACGTACAGTAAAGGCAGAAGTGATAGCCAGCACATTCGACGAACCAGCCGAACGTCACGTCAAGATAGCAGGTATCGTGCTCGAGAAGGCTAAACGTATGGTGGAATGCGGACACGATGTGGTCATCTTCCTTGACTCCATCACCCGTCTGGCCAGAGCATACAATACCGTATCACCCGCCAGCGGTAAGGTATTGAGCGGAGGTGTTGACGCCAACGCCCTGCACAAGCCCAAGAGATTCTTCGGTGCTGCACGTAACATCGAAAACGGAGGAAGCCTCACCATCATAGCCACAGCCCTGATTGACACAGGAAGCAAGATGGACGAAGTAATCTTCGAGGAGTTCAAGGGAACAGGTAACATGGAACTCCAGCTCGACAGAATGCTGAGTAACAAGCGTATATTCCCCGCCGTGAATATTACAGCCAGCAGCACTCGCCGTGACGATCTGTTGCAAGACAAGATGACACTCGACAGAATGTGGATTCTGCGCAAATTCCTGAGCGACATGAATCCTATTGAAGCCATGAACGAGGTTAAGTCAAAGTTGGAAAACACCATCAACAACGAAGAGTTTCTCTTGAGCATGAATTCATAAGAACCACGTCCAAAGACGAAAAGAAATGCATGCAATTACACGAGCGGCAGGGATTTTCCCTTGCCGCTTGTTCCTTTTAATCCGAATCATTCATTAGCGTTATGATGAGAACAAGGTATCCCGATAAGGCAACAAGAACTTAATTCTTGTTAAAAGACAAATCCATTTCCGAAATCGGACAATAAAAATCGCATTACAACACCACTGATACGTAAAAAGATAAGGCGAATTGTCGTAACTTTGCAGCCGATTTCGGAACCAATAGAAATGTAACAAAAGCATATTTGCAAACAAGTAACAAACAATAATACAAGAAGAGGAATTATGACAAAGAAACAGATGACAATGCTGGCTGCAGCAACTGCCATGGCCTTGCTCAGCTCATGTGGAAACAAACAGCAGCAGGGAGCCATGCCCAGCGCAGTCTACAAGACCACAAAGGTAACCAAGAGTGATGTAACCATCAACCAGAAATATAGCGCCACCATCCGAGGACGTCAGGACATCGAAGTATATCCTCAGGTAGGAGGAACATTGCAGAAGCTTTGCGTGACCGAAGGCCAAAAGGTGAAGAAGGGTCAGGTCCTCTTTGTTATCGATCAAGTGCCTTACCGCGCAGCACTCAACACAGCCGAAGCAAGCCTGAAGGCAGCCGAAGCACAGGAGGCAACAGCACAACTCAACTATGACAGCCGCAAGAAGCTCTATGACCAGAAGGTGGTAAGCGAGATTGATATGCAAACTGCACAGAACACCCTCCTGACCGCCAAGGCTCAAGTAGCTCAAGCCAAAGCTCAGGTGGTAAACGCACGCAACAGTCTTTCCTACACCACCGTAGTCAGTCCTGCAGATGGTGTGATAGGCACTCTCCCCTACCGTCAGGGCGCACTCGTAGGCAGCAGCATGCCCCAGCCCCTGACCACCGTATCTGATAACAATGAGATGTACGTATACTTCAGCATGAACGAAAGCCAGTATCTCAATCTCATCCGTCAGTATGAGTCTGCCGAGAAAGCCATCGAAGCGATGCCCGACCTCACACTCCAGTTGGTTGACGGAAGTGAATATGAGATTAAGGGACGCGTGGAGAGCGTTAGCGGAGTGGTCGATCGTGCCACAGGTTCCGTACAGTTACGCGCCGCTTTCTCCAATCCCCAGCACATTCTGCACTCTGGAAGCACAGGCAACATCATCCTGCCCGTAACCTACAAGGAGGTTCTTACCATACCTGCAGGAGCAGCTGTACAGACACAGGATAAGTTCAACGTCTATGTGGTTGATGACAAGGGCATCGCCCATTCAAATCTGGTGGACATTCTGCCCGAGAGTCAGGGCAAGACTTTTATTGTCACTTCTGGCCTGAAGGGTGGCGAAGAGATTGTCTCTGAGGGTGCCGGTATGGTACACGAAGGACAAGACGTAAAGAAACTCGGGAAGTAACCTCTTGAGTCAGCGAACATACTCAATATACTTATATATATAAACCTAAACGATGAAAGGTAATATATTCATTAAAAGACCGGTAATGGCAATGTCAATTGCCATCCTCATAGTATTGGTAGGAGCAATATCTTATTTCTCCCTACCCCTGGAGTCTTATCCCGACATCGCACCTCCCACCGTGATGGTAAGCGCCACCTATACGGGTGCCAGCGCCGAGGCTGTGATGAAGGCTGTGGTACAACCTCTTGAGGAAGGTATCAATGGAGTTGAGGACATGATATACATGACCTCTACATCAACCAACTCAGGTACAGCCACCATCAACGTTTATTTCCGTCAGGGAACAGATCCCGACATGGCTGCGGTGAACGTACAGAACCGAGTGAGCCGCGTACAGGGTCTTCTGCCTTCCGAGGTGACACGTATCGGTGTGTCAACAACCAAGCGTCAGACCTCCTTCCTGCAGATTAATGCTCTTGTGGACAACAAGAACAGGTACAATCAGGACTTCATCTCAAACTATCTTGATATCAACGTAATTCCCCAGCTCAAGCGTATCAAGGGTGTGGGTGACGTAATGATGCTGGGTGGTACATACTCCCTGCGTATCTGGCTGAAGCCCGATGTGATGGCACAGTACAACCTTGTACCTTCCGACATCACACGCGCCTTGGCTGAACAGAACCTGGAGTCCCCCACAGGACAGTTGGGTGAGAAGCCTGTCAACGGTTCTCATGGCGAGGGATATGACAATGTTTATCAGTATACACTGAAGTATACAGGACGTCTGGAATCTATCTCTGAATACGAAAACATCGTTCTGCAAGCACGCCCTGATGGCAATGTTCTCCGTCTGAAGGATGTGGCAGAAATCGAACTGGGTGCACAGTCCTATGCATTCCATGGCATGAGTAATGGTCATGAAGCCACCTGTTTCCTGGCTTTCCAGGTAGCAGGAGCAAATGCCAAGGAGACCAACGACGCCATCACAGCCAAACTGGAAGAGCTGAGCGCAGATCTTCCCGATGGACTTGAGTTTGTTGAGATGCAGAGTTCCAATGACTTCCTGCTGGCATCTATTGCCAACGTAGAGGAGACACTCATCGTGGCCATATTCCTGGTGATTCTGGTAGTGTACTTCTTCCTGCAGGATTTCCGAGCCACCATCATCCCGTCCATCTCCATTATTGTATCTCTGATTGGTACGTTTGCCTGCATGTCCCTTGCAGGATTCTCTCTCAACCTGCTTACCCTCTTTGCACTTGTGCTTGCCATCGGTACGGTGGTCGATGATGCTATCGTGGTGGTGGAAGCCGTTCAGGCTAAGTTCGATGCTGGCTACACCAGTCCATACCTGGCCACAAAAGATGCCATGAGTGACGTGACAATGGCCGTAATCTCATGTACCTTCGTATTCATGGCCGTGTTCATCCCCGTATCCTTCACGGGCGGTACCTCTGGTATTTTCTACACTCAGTTTGGTGTCACTCTGGCCACCTCTGTAGGTTTGTCATGCGTGAGTGCTCTTATCCTCTGTCCTGCTTTGTGTGCCATGCTCATGAAACCAGCAAGCGAGGAGCGCCGAAAAGGTTTCTTTGGCATGATCAACTACCGCACTCGCAAGGCTTACGAGGCAAGTTACACAGCCATGTTGGGTAAATACACAGCCATCCTCAAGCGTTGTGTAAACCGCAAGGTTCGTTTCCTCTCCTTTGTAACTGTGGGCCTATGTTTCGTGGGCATCATCTTCTTTGCAAGCCATCTGAGTTCCGGACTGGTTCCTCAGGAGGACCAAGGAACCTGTATGATGGTAGTCAATGGTGTTCCAGGAAACAACCTGGCCACTACAGATGCCATCCTCGACAAGGTGGAGAATATCATCAAGGACACCAAGGAAGTGAAAGACTATCAGCGTGTGGCCGGTTACAGCTTCATGGCTGGTCAGGGTGTTGCCTATGGTATGTACATCATCAAACTGAAGCCCTGGTCAGAGCGCCGTTATGGTTTCTGGTCTCTCATTGATAATTTCAAGAGCACCAGCACCATTGTGAGTGGCCTGCTCACCAAACGCTTACTCGAAGAGATTCCCGATGCACAATGTCTGGTCTTTGAGCCTGGTATGATTCCCGGTTATGGTATGGGATCCATTGAGTTGAATCTTCAGGATACCAGAGGCGGTGATAAAGCATTGTTCCTGGAATACACCAACCAGTTCCTGGCTGGCATGAACAGTCATCCCGAGATATCACGTGCCATCACCTCATACTCACGTAACTTCCCTCAGTATAAGGTAGAATTGGATGCCGCACAATGCAAGCGAGCTGGTGTGAGTCCATCTGAAGTGTTGGATGTTCTGGGCAGTTACTGCGGTGGTGCCTACGTGAGCAACATGAACCAGTATGGTAAGGTTTATCGCGTGATGCTTCAGGCTAATGAAAAATCTCGTCTCGAAACAGCCGACCTCAACAACATGTTCATACGCAACGGCAGTGAGATGGCACCTCTCAGCCAGTTTGTCAAGTTGTCCAAGATACTGGGTCCCGAGGTGGATACCCGATTCAACCTCTTCAGTTCCATCTCTTGTAACATCGTGCCTGCAGCCGGTTACAGCAGCACCGACGCCATGGATGTTGTTGAGGAAGAGTTCAACAAGGCGTTCCCCAAGGGTTACGCTTACGAATATGGCGGCATGAGCCGTGAGGAAAATCAGACCAAGGACAGCATGGATACCTATCTTATCTATAGTGTCTGCGTGGTGCTCATCTTCCTCATCCTCTCCATGCTGTATGAGAGTTTCCTCATCCCCTTCTCAGTCATTCTCTCAGTGCCTGCGGGTATCATGGGTTCATTTGCATTCGCATGGCTTTGGAACCAAGGCTACAACGTGCTCCCCATCGTCTTCATGAGTAAGATTGAGAACAACATCTATTTGCAGACGGCTATCATCATGCTCATCGGTCTGCTGGCCAAGACTGCCATTCTGATTACAGAGTTTGCTCTTGAGCGTCGTCGTAAGGGAATGGGTATCGTAGAGGCAGCCTATGCAGCAGCCGAGGCTCGCTTACGTCCTATTCTGATGACGGTCCTCACCATGGTGTTCGGTATGATTCCTCTGGTGTTCGCCACAGGTGCCGGTGCAAATGGTAACCGCACCATCGGTATTGGTGTGATAGGTGGTCTCATTGTCGGTACTATTGCCATCCTCTTCACCGTACCTGTCTTCTTCATCTTCTTTGAGTGGGTACAGGAGAAGATACGCCCAGTGATGATAGAGGAAGCCGACCAACAGTTTGAGCAAGAGAAGTTGCGCATGCAGCAGAAGAAGGCTGAAGCACAGAAAGACTAATAACTCATACATCAAGAAATGAAAGCATATAAGATATTGACTATTACCCTTGCAACCGCTCTGATGAGCAGTTGCGGGGTATACAAGAACTACGAGCGTCCTGCATCCATAGCAGTTGATGGTATTTATGGGGACGCGCAAAGCGGTGACTCTACAGGGTTAGGCGATATTGAGTGGCATCAGGTATTCACCGACCCCACTCTGCAGGCTCTCATCGAGAAAACACTGGCTCAGAATACCAACATGAAGCAGGCCGACCTGCGCATTCAGGAGATGCAGAACAATCTCAAGTCTGCTCGCCTTGCCTATGTGCCAAGCTTTGCCTTTGCTCCCAGTGGTACCATAAGTGGAATCCTCGATCCATACAACCGTGAGCAATACAAGAGTTTCATGGGAAGTGGAGCCAGCAAAACATATAGTTTCCCCATCTCCATGAGTTGGCAGATTGACTGCTTTGCTCAGTTGCGCAACTCCAAGAAGAAGGCAGAGGTGGCTCTTGAGAGTCAGAAGAGCATACGCCAGAGCGTTAAGACCGCTCTTATCGCCAATGTGGCCAACCTCTATTACACGCTGGCCATGCTCGACGAACAACTGCGTATAGCCACCGAGACCTCTGAGACATGGAAGAAGAACGTGGACATGACCAAGATGCTCTTCGATGCAGGTCAAGCCAACAAAGCCTCCGTGGCAAGTACAGAAGCCAACTATTGGGCTATCAGTGCCAATGTGCTTGAATTGGAGAACAGCATCAAGCAGGTTGAAAATGCCATCAGCACGCTCTGTGGAGAAACGCCTTCACACATCGAGCGCGGCACGCTGGCCTCCTTCCATGCTCCTGCCGTTTGCACCACAGGCATGCCCATCGGCCTCCTCAGCCGTCGTCCTGATGTCAAGCAGGCTGAGCTCGCCCTTGCAAGCGCATTCTACAACAAGAACATTGCCAAGGCTGCATTCTATCCTTCACTCAACATCTCTGGCAACGGACAGTACACCAATAGCCTTTCAGGTGCTGGTATCATCAAGCCTGGTGGCTTTATCCTGGCTGCAGTGGCAAGCCTTACCCAGCCTATCTTCCAGAACGGCAAACTTCGTGCTGCATACAAGAACAGCAAAGCAGAACTCGAGGTTGCCACTTTGGGATTCCAGCAAACCCTGCTCGATGCAGGATCAGAGGTGAACAACGCTATGGCTGCCATCCATACCTCACAAGCCAAGAAGGCGTACCTGGCCAATCAAGTGAAGAGTCTGGAGGATGCTGTTGATGCCACTCAGAAGCTGTGGGATCTCACCAGTATCAACTATCTGCAGATTCTGACGGCTCAGAGCAGTTTGCTTAGTGCTCAACTCACTCAGGTAGCCAACGACTACCAACTGATATCAAGCACTATTGAACTCTATCAAGCTCTTGGAGGCGGTGCCGACATAGAATAATTAACTGATCCAATCATTTGAGAAGAAGAGACCGAAACCCATAAAAGGGGGCATTGGTCTCTTCTTTTCGTTTTGAAGGAGCATCGGAGGTCCATTGTAACGTATAAACAGAATCGGTCATTAGCCTGTTGTGCGGCTCAGCCGATATTTAGTGGGGGCACCGATGCCGCAGGACAAGTTCTATAATTCCCCACGGAATATCTACAGAGCCGTTTCTTTTAAAACACGGATTGGGACGGATTGGACAGATTTCGTTGCGTGGTGAGGTCCGGTCCTGCGGCGTACTGCCCTCCAGGCAGATGCTTATTGGACGGACGTGAGGACCAAGGGCGTTGCCCTCGGTTACTAAAAGTAGTGCCTTCCAGGCACCAGAGCGCCTCGGAGCACCTATATGA
>JBJFDX010000139.1:0-2388 GCA_051890235.1 Bacteroidaceae bacterium
CAAGAAATAGGGTCACCATCACATTTTTCTTCATGTTACAGCGCATAGATGATGCAAAGGTAGTACTTTTTATTCTAATAAGGTGGTAGGTTTTGGGCAAAAAGGCAGTTTCTTGCATATTTTAACCAAAAACGGCCACGTGATTCCATACCAGTTTTGTCTGTCAGTATGCCAGACAGTGGCCGCTTTTCGGAAGCGTAAGGAATGGTGTAGGCAAGGGACCTGCTGTTTGATGAACTATTTCTTTGTCTTGATGATATCGAAGAGATAGGAGGCTTTGATGATAATGGCCCCATTGGCACTACGGCCGAATGTGTCCTTTTTGGAATTCTTGAAGATGTCGCTCAAGGCATAGTAATAGCGTCCTTCAAGCAGGAAGTGATGACCGCTTCGGGTACAAACGTCAAGTCCTGCTCCTCCTGTCAGTCCATATTCAAATTTTTTCTGGACTTTCAGAGTATATTGTTCGGTGATTTGGTTGGGTCGTTTGGACAGAGTCTCTTCACTCCATTCTCCACTCTTTTTCTCTTGTTCGTTGATGCAGAATGCAATCTGTGGTCCCAATACGATGAATCCTTTGGCACCACCGCGTTCACGACCGAATCCGAGGTTGGCTAATAAGGGAATCTGGATGTAGTTGATTTGCCTCTCGTAGGTGTCTTCGCTGGTCTCGATATTCTCCTTCCATCCCATCTCTGTATAGTTCACTTCGGCTTGAAGTGCACATAGTGCAGCAAAATATTTTTCGCAGGTGTAACGCAGGGTAACACCGAAGGTGGTGCCTGTGTGGAAGTCCTGCTTGATGGTGGGATTGAAAGAAACTTTGTTGAGGATATATCCTCCGCTTACACCTACAGAGAGGTCCTGTCTGGGCTCACCTACCTGAGCATGGACAGCAGGGCATAATGCAAAAAAGCATATAAGGAAGAGCAGTTTTTTCATTGCACAAGCGTAATCTTCTGGTCTGGTGAATAGTGTACCAATTGCACAAAGTGATTCATGCGCCCGCTTCCTTCTGTGTCCTGACGGAAGAGAAAATGATGTTGGATGGGATTCATGACGAGTTCGTTCTGACGGCTATCGAAGGTCTCTCCCAAAGTAGCCAAACCATGCATGAAGTACAATCCCATGTCAAAGCCCATCATGGCATAGCATGGGAAACTGGGTATCATGGGATGCCCGAAGTTGCTCGCAAAAGCATTGCCAAATGATAAAGTGCTTGCGCTGAGAGGGTGGTTGTAATAGGTGCAGTAGGCATAGGTGTCGAAGCGGAAGAAACTATTGAGCAGAGTGCCTGTATAGGTGACCCACTCGGGATAACCGAGCAGGCGTATGACATACTGAGGATGTGCTTCGGTAAAGCTCTTTAAGCGTGCACACAGAATATTGAGTGATTTGATGCCTGTATTGTCTGGTACGATGCAGTTGACTTGAGTCTGGTTGAAGGCAGATTCATATGAGAAATCATCTCCTTCAATGTTGAGCAGACGGGTTGCTATGCCTTGCTCAGCTAATGTTTCCTTCAGTTTTCCTGTGAAGAGTGAACCTCGAGTGTCTGATTCGTTGGTGTTAAGAATCACGTAGTTGACTTTCTTTTCCATGGTCTTTACTGCAAGGATGGCAGCATCGGAGGCACTTACGTTGGCAGGTGCTGTGGCAGTATAGGCCAATGGTTGGTTGGCATCTCCTTGAGAACGGGAGAAGGGCATTACCAGACGGATGTTGTTCTGCATGCAAAAGTGGCTGAGCACGTCCACTTGAGTTCCATCGGCTGGTCCGAAGATTATGTGTGCATGTTGCAAGGCTTTGTTGTTGTTGAGCAGATGTTGCATGCTGGTCTTGGTGGTGCCAGTGTGCAGAGCATGGATGGTGATATCCACACCGCTACGGCGTATGCTGTCGGCAGCCATAAGCAGTCCCTGATAGAACTCCACCATCTTGGCACCGCGTTCGCTATCTTCTTCCAAAGGTAGGAGTACTCCGATGTTGAGATGATTGAAGTGTGTTTGAATCATTGGGGCAGGTTCCTCTTCCGGTTCGGGAGTGGGGCATGCGTCGGGAATAATCAGCAGAACACCCTTCTTGGGTTTGCCCTTCTTGACCTTCACGTCTCTGTTTGCCTGTATCAGGGCTTGCTCACTAACACCATATTTCACAGCAATGGAGGCCCATGTCTCTCCCTTCAGCACCTGGTGCATGTGCTGAAGTTGTTGCATCGTGCCTTGTGCCCATAACAAGCAAGGCATCGATATCAGAATGAGGATTATAAGTCTTTTCATCTCCGCAAAGTTAATACTTTTCCCACGAAGCCATTCATTTTACGGCATGAAAAGGGATGCGGATGAAGGAAAAACACTAAATTTGCAGAACTATGAGATATCAGAATAA
>JBJFDX010000140.1:0-2385 GCA_051890235.1 Bacteroidaceae bacterium
ATACAGACCCATGCGGATTCCAAATAATATGTAACTTTGCAAATATTATTGGAAACCGCATATGCACTCGCATGGGTACGAGATAAGGACAAAATAGCTAATATCAAAAGGCATGAATATGAAAGTAAGACAACTGTTTTTCCTGATAATGATTACCTTACTGGCTTCCTGCAAGGAAGATGTTGACACATCAGCACGCTATGTGTTTAAGGACTACACTGTCTATAGCTACCTGAGCACCTTCCCCCAGTATAGCGAGTATGCCAAGATGCTGGGTGAAGTGAGGGCCAGCTCAATATCCAACACCACCCTCAAGCAACTGCTTACAGCACGCGGACACTATACATGCTTCGCTCCCACCAATGATGCTGTATATGCCTATCTCCAATACCTGACCGACGAAGGTATCATCACAGAACCCTCCTGGGATGCATTCCCCTCTGACCGCGTGCGTGACTCCATCAAACAGGTCATTGTATACAACAGCATCATCGACGGTGCAGACGAGAAGTACATCCTCACCTCTGAGTTCCCCGTCACGAACAATGCCGAACTTCCTTTGGCCAACATGAATGACCGCAAGCTGAACATACGCTTCGGAGACACCCCCGACAGTCTCTATGTGAACTATGACTGCCCCATTGACAGCCGGAACAAAGATATCGAGGTCACCAATGGTGTAATCCACTGCATGCATAAAGTCATCTTCATGCAGGACCTCTCCATGACCCAGCTCTTCAACGAGATTATCCTCAAAAAGAAGGAAGGTTTTCTGGTAACAGCCAAGGTGGTGCTGGCATGTGGCCTGCAGGATACCATGAGCAAGATCAGAGACGAGGTGTATGAGAAACTCTATCTCACCAAAGCCATCACAGACTTTGATGCCAACAAGATAAGTTGGACCTTCCACGGAGCATCAGGACACAAGACCGCATATCTGCCTGAGCATCGCAAGTACGGATTCACCGTCTTTGCAGAGAGAGATAACTTCTGGCGTGAGGCCATTGGCAAAGCACCTGCCGACATCACACCAGCCGATGTGCAGCAATGGGTGCTCGACAACCATCAGTACTCCGACGAGGATGAGTTTGTGGTCGATGACAACTATTCCTCCCCACAGAACCTGCTCAACCAGTGGATTACCTACCATATCCTGCCCTGCAAGATCTCGGCAGACAAACTGGTGATACACAACAACGAGAAAGGATACAGCATCCAGAACAAGAACCTGACCATCGCACAGGACGAGTTTTATGCCACCATGGGAAAGCGCAGACTTCTGAAACTCTATGAGAGCAAGGAGAGCAATGGAGTCTATCTCAATCGTTTCCCCAAACTCGACAACGGACGCCGCGGCACCTATCATGAACTCTATTGTGACGAGGACAAGGTGGGTTGCCTCATCGACAACAAGTCAGACAGCGTGCTCAACTACAACGTGCTCAACGGCATCATCTACGGAATAGATGCTCCGCTGGCCTATACGGACCAGGTGCGTAACAATCTGCAACGTCAACGCATCCGCTTCGAGTCCATGACCATGTTCCCCGAAGCCATGACCAATGACATACGCAAATGCCAATCCACCGACTTCCGTCATCAGTTTATCCACATACCTCCCACCAGTCAGTATCAGTACTTCGAGAACATGGACCTCACGGATGACACCTGGTTTGTGTACCTGAACTCCTATGGCTATGACTGGTGTAACCTCAATGCCGACGAGCTCAAGGCAGAGGGACGTTACGAAGTGACACTGAAGCTTCCTCCCGTACCCCGCTCGGGTGTGTACGAACTCCGCTATAAGGTATTGGCCAATGGTGACCGTGGAACAGCCCAGTTCTACCTGGGTACCGACAAGAACAAATTGGCTCCCACACGCATCCCTATTGACCTTACCCTGTCCTCTCCCGAAAAGACAGGCTGGTTTACAGACAGCAACGACGATGACTACAATGCCGAGAAGGACAAGCAGATGCGTAACAACGGCATCATGAAGGGAGGAGAAGGCATACAGAACTCCTCTGCCACCGAGAGAGCCACCAGCCATACACTGCGCCACATTGTCTCCCGACAGTTTGTAGATGCCAACAAGACCTACTATCTTCGCATCAAGTCCGTGCTCGACTCTGACCGCAAAGAGTTCTACATGGACTATTTGGAGTGGGTATCTAAGGAGGTGTACGACAACCCCGTTGAGCCTGAGGACATCTGGTAAGTATTCCTGGAGAGACCAAAAGCCTCCGCATCAAGCAGAACAAGTGGTGCTCTGTAAATATGACCCTACAGAGCACCACTTGTCAAATCTATAGCCAGCACATCACACTTTCATTTGCCAATGAAGTAATACCGCGCTGAAAAGCCTGTTTTGGTGTGTCTTTCTCA
>JBJFDX010000141.1:0-8719 GCA_051890235.1 Bacteroidaceae bacterium
AAAAAGTGCTCAAACCCTACGAAGAAACCATGAAGGAGACAGACAACTATTATATTCTGAAAGTGCGGAGGAAGAAGGGAGAATGAGGAAAACAGGGAACCTCTTATCCTGAATCAGTTCATCAGATTCGGGTTCATCTCCACCTTTGTCTTTGCCACTCAGCAAAAATAAGCCCAAACCGGTTTGGCGACCGACTTGGGCTTATTTGAATTTAGGATTACAGCTCCTTCTTTAGTGTGTAGGTGCCAGCTGAATAATCCTTGCTTTCTGTCTCGCCAGGAAGAGTAACTGTGGCTGTGGCGCCTTCGGGAATAGTGAACTTCCAAATCCACTCATTACCCTCATACTTCCACTCGCTCTTGATGAGACCAGCAGCTGACTTATACTCGGCCTTCAGATGTTCCAGACCACGGTCGGGTACAGGCTTCATGATAATATGACGGAATCCGGGCTGAGCCGCATCGGACTGTATGCCTGCTGCCGTCTCCCATATCCACTCGCACACACATCCGTAAGCATAATGGTTGAAACTGTTCATTCCGCGAGGACCCATTCCCTTGTCCTTCATATAACTGTTCCAGCGCTCCCAGATAGTGGTGGCTCCGTTGTCGATGGAATAGAGCCATGAGGGATTCTTGCGCTGATAGAGGAGTGTGTAGGCAACGTCACTCATGCCATTCTCTGTGAGGGTGGGCATAAGGATGGATGTGCCCAGGAATCCGGTCTGCAGACAATCATCATGATCCTTGAAGTTCTGGCGCAGACGTGCAATCATATTCTCCTTGGCCTTGCCTTCCACAAGTCCGTTCTTCAGGGCGAAGAGTGCAGGAGTCTGCATGGTGTTGAGGATGTCGGTCTTGAAAGTGCCGTCAGGGTTGAGGAAGGTGTCACGCAGATGTTGCTTGGCTCTCTGCTCCATATCGGCATATTTGGCGGCATCACGTCCGGTGGCAAGTGCCATGTCGCGCATCATACCTGCATCAATAGCCCAATAAGAGGCACACAGATAGTTCCAGTAAACATAGGTCTCGGGACGATTGACATGATTGCCATTCTCGTCCACCATGCGAATGGTACCGCTGCAGGACTCAAGAGGCTCATAACTCAGCCAGTCGGCCCACTGGAAGTTGCCATTCTCCTCTGCCATAGCGGCATGATCATATTTGGTGGCATCCAGATGGTTCATCATCTTTTCCATGGCTTCCCAGTTCTCGGCCACAATCTCATTGTCGCCAAACTGTTTCCATACCACCCAAGGTACGATTACTCCTGCATCGGACCAGCCCAAGCGGCCCATGCTGTTGGGCTCTGCTCCATATTGTGCCAAGGGTGCCACACCTGGGAATGTACCTGTGTGATGCTGTGTGTCACGCATGTCACGCATCCACTTATGGAAGAAGTCACGTGTGTTGGCAAAGAAGGTTCCTGTCTCGGTGAAGACCTGTGTATCGGCAGTCCATCCAAGACGTTCGTTACGCTGTGGACAATCGGTAGGTACAGACAGATAATTGGACCTCTGTCCCCACATGGCGTTGGATATCAATCGATTGATAAGAGGATTGCCTGTGGTGATGTGTCCTATCTCAAGGTCTTGAGCAATGGATGTAACAGGTATGGAGCGAATACTCTGAATCTCTACCTCATCAGTGGCTGTAATGGATACCAGTCGGTAACCAAAGAATGTGTGACTGGGTCGATAGGTCTCGGGCTTCTCTGTTCCCGCAAAAGTGTAAGTAAGGCTCATGCCTATGTCAGGTATGCGGAGGTTGAGACGATGAGGACTTCCTTCAGGACCATCCATACCACGACTCTTGGCTCCATTACCATCATTGAGCAACTCTGATACGGCACAGGTAAGCACGGTTCCCTCCTTGGCCTTGAAGACGAAATCGGGAACAGCAGCGCAGTTCTGTCCGAAATCTACCACGAGGGTCTCGCCTGGACGCACAATCATGGGCTTACCCTGAGCAAACTCCTGCTTGATGACTACCGTACCATACGCTTCCTCGCTCTCGCCTGTAACACCCTGCCAAGTGTATGCCTTGATGGGTGAAAGGGCCAGGTCTTCACGCTGATATATCTCGGCTCCGTTGGTGGGAAGAATCTCACCATTGAACTCAGTATTCAGTTCAGGCTCGGAAAGTTTCTCGGGCGTATCATATCCAGGAAGAACACGAGCATCATACTGCTCTCCGTCAAAGATGGCGGCATGAGTGATGGGGCCAGCCACGCCAGAGCGCCAATTGATGGTATCGGTTCCATAGAGCTTCTTGGAGCCATCGGCATAGGTAAGTTCCACCACACCTCGGAAGGCAGGCTTCTTGCCTATCATACCATCATGACCACCAGGCGTGATAATCTTGTCGGCCCACCATCCGGGAGTCACTTGAGCAGAGAATACGTTCTCGCCTCCCGACTTTGTATTGATAAGGTTCGTAATGTCATAAGTAAAAGAGCGCTTGGTCTTGGCATAATGAGTGAAGCCTGGCTTGAGCACCTCTTCACCCACAAGATGACCATTGACATACAGGTCATAAACGCCCAAGCCTGCTGTCATCCATTTAGCGGCAACTACGCCCTGCTCATTCTTGAGTGTGGACACGAACCAACTGGCTCCATCGGCAGCACGCTCGTTGGCACCCTGAATGGGGCCTGTAACGACAGGAGCATTACGTGCGGAAATCCATTGTGAAGCACTCCATGCCGAATTGTCCAAGGCATTGGTCAAGCCGACACCATCGGACTTGCTGGTGCTACAACTCACCATGGCCATAGCCAAGGCGCCTAACATGGGCACACAGCATCTGAATAGTCTT
The DNA here is from genome assembly GCA_051890235.1 of Bacteroidaceae bacterium. Taxonomy (GTDB): domain Bacteria; phylum Bacteroidota; class Bacteroidia; order Bacteroidales; family Bacteroidaceae; genus Physcousia. The sequence goes on from JBJFDX010000141.1 coordinate 2,817, forward strand.
TTCTCCATTGTATCTTAGTTGTTTTTATTATAAAAATGTCGAAGCCCAACGGGGATTCTCCTTACAAAGTTACACATTTCTCTGGAGAAAAAACCATATCTGAAGACCTTTTTGTCACCATCTGCCCAAATATGGGATGAATCTCTCCCACGTTTTTATCAAGCAACAGAAAACCTATGCCATTTTCATTGTACCTTTGTCCCGACAGGACAAAAAAACTCACCCGATAAATCTGGAGAGGGGCGGTGGAGAGAACCAGGAAATTGGCGGAAGAGGCATTTCTGTGGATGTCCCAACTACAGGGAGACTGTATCGTTCGAGACCGTCTCCTGCATGGCATGCTCTATTCTATATACGTCGGATGCCAGTTGTGATGCGTCTTCGTGAAGATGCGGATGATGGTGAACGGCTCCTTGATATTGTCCTCTATTGGCGTGAGATATTCCGAGGGGAGCACCTCCACACTCCAAATGAACTCCTGGGCTACCTTGTAATACTCCACGTCACGCAGGATGAAGAACTTATTGATCATGTAGAGCACCTTGCCCTCCTTCACCTTTGGGCAATATTCCTTCCTTATCTCGTCCAGGGTCATCAGCCTCACGGGATGGTCGCTCTTGTAATTCACGAAACCTTTCCAGCGGTTCCCGTTGACGACGAAGCGAAGGTGTTTCCACTCCCCTTTGGGATGATTTACGGTGAACGTGGCGTTCTCGGGACCGATGCCGTGCACCACATACGGCAGAGCGAATTCTAGTGCTCCATACCAACTGTCGCTTTCCAGCCCATAAGCATATAGATCGATGCCCAATGGGTACGGACCGACAAACTCGCCATTCAGCGTGTAGCACGTGGAGTACCAATAGGAGTTGAACCTTATGTCTCCCATCCATTCCCATTGATGATTGAAATCCTTGTTATTCACGTCCGTCTCCCGGATGCGGGGCGGCCTACTGAACTGCATCCATTCCTTTGCCGTACTCGGCCTCTTGAACAGTTTCCCCTCGTTCTGCCCTGCGGCTCCCAGCGGAAGGAGCAGGAGAGAGAGGAACATGAATTTGAGTAGCCCCGATGCCCTACTTCTCTTCTGACGCTTTTGTTCCATATATCTTAATTGCATATATTACCTGATCTTTTGCAATATCACCACGCTCTCCATACAGAGGGTCTTTGTAACTATAATAGTTGCCGCTATCACCATCAAGGATGATGGCATGGGTAACTTTTTCGTTGTCGGTCTTCGTCACGCCTATCACTTGACCTTTAGGAGCTTTCCACTTAAAGTAATCATCTATCTTGGACGAATTGGTTTCCCATCCTCCGCTCGTCTCGAAGAACATATTGATAAAATTCTCGGTGTCAGGATTGGGGATTGGATCTCCATCATTCTCAAAATAAGCCGTAGGCTCATTCGCAGTAGTAACCCTCACATAGCCGCTTTTCTCCCAAAATTTCGGGTCTTTGTATTTACTTCCGTATTCTCCTTCTGTAAATTTCAGCCCATAATGAGAACCTATATTCTCCATGCAAGTAAAGAGGCAATTCCCCTTGCCCGACCCCCAGGGGGCGCTACTGCCTGATGGAGATTCGGAAGCCGTCTCGCTGAGGTTATTGTAAACCTCTACGCTGTCTGCATCGTTGATGCCGCATGACATCTCGGGGATGTCGGTCAGATTTAATTCTTTCATAATCTCTCGCTGTTTGTTGTTCGTAATGTTTTATTGGCGTTTTGACGTATGCGCCTTCTCTGTAAATTACACTTCGTGTTCCTTGCGCAGTATTACTGCTCCGAAATACATGAGGTACTCCATCTCTTTCATGACAAGTTCGACCTTGACATTTCCCGGAATCATGTCTGGCTTTATGCAAGCACAGGCATTGTCAACGACCTCCTTCACGGTCAACTCCGATTGAGAGAGGCTTCTGATCATGTTGACTCCCAAGACTCCTACTCCCACATCTCTCACTCCGTCTGCGCCCAATCTTGGTACCATGCAAATCCAGAATCGCTTCATGGAAGAAGGCAGGGACAAACGTCTGCGCAATATGGCCAAGGCTTTCTCCGGCCAGTCTTCGGGAATCTCAAAGATTTTGAGATATGGACTCAAGCGCAAGCGTGACGATAGGATTCCTTCCGAATTGATGTTCTTGTAGGCATTGGCTTCTTCCTTTTCTATACTCCAAATTGACCCAAACGGCAGACTCCTCCATTCCCTTTCTGCTGCCATCATGAAGTCCTCGTATTTCGCGATGCATCTTTCCACGTTTAACGGGCTTTTCAAATACCCGTTATGCAGGACAAGCCGGGAATTGTATTCGGGGAACAGGCGGTAAACCTTCAAGTAGAATTCCGGGAACCTGGCCAGCAGGACTTTCCCAAGCATCTCGCATACGCTTTTGTCTTGCTTGTGCCCGCCCAGGATGTGGAAGAAAGGCTTTTCGTCGAACTTCACAAGATTGCAAAATTTCTCGCCTGAATATCCCTCGTCCTTGACGGGCTTTCCGTAGACGCTTGCCACGCTTCGCCCTTCCCTGTCGGCCAAGGCGGCAAAGAACATCTGCTCGTAGAGGATGTTGCAGACCACGCTGGAATGAGCAACCTCGGGATTGTTCATTTGGTTATCGTCGATAAAGCGGAAGGCTTCATCGCATACTTTGCGGATAAAAGCCAAGTCCGTTCCGCCAAAGATGCCCATGTTGTATGAGGCAAGAGTCTCGCTCTTTAGTCCCTCGACGATGAAGTCCGGGAGCCGTATGCTACGATGCTTCACGATCTTGTCCATCATATCCCAATAATATCCTGTTCCTATCTCTCGGTTTTGGGCAACCAAGGGCGAATGGGAAATCGCATCGGGTATTCGACGGGATAAATATACATCTCCGTCAACATGAATGAACGGCACAGTCTGCCGAGCATAGGTTCTCATCTTGGCCTGCGCCCAATGCTGTGACAGTCCTAATGTCCTGTCATAAACGACGTGCACTTCCGTATAAGGAAGATTAAGCAAGTCTATCAGTACATGCTTGCCTTCCTCGTCCGTATAAAGGGCGACCTCGTCATAGTGCATCCTCAGGCAGATACAACTCAATGCCCACGACATAAGGTTGTACTCCGCATGCCTCCATCCGAAATCGCATTTCAAGGGATCTTTTCCTGCCGTCCAGAATGTCTGTACAACGCGCATCCCAGACCTTGTATCAACTAAAGATTGCTTCATCTTGCGTTTTTATTTCTTGTTTCATAACTGGTGCAGTCACAACACCGACAGCACATCTCTTCTGGAAGAATTCTCTACCACAGGTATAGTGGATAGATTGCGGGGCCTGTTCACCATCACGCGGGGTGATATCGTAAGTACAGGAGCGTTTTTCGCAGAAATCCATTGTGACGCACTCCATGCCGAATCGTCCAATGCGTCGGTCAAACTGCCGGCCTCGGACTTGACTTTGCTGCAACCTACCAAGACCAGGGCCAAGGCTCCCATCATGGGCACACAGCATCTTAACAGCCTTCTCTTCATTTTATCTTGTTGTTTTTGTTAGTAAAAAAAGAAACCATGCAATGGCTTCTCCTTACAAAGTTACACATTTAATGGGAGAAAAGACATAACTGACGATTTTTTTCTCACAACTTGACTCAATACAGAAAGCCTACACCCTAAATATCTGATTACTCAACAACCAAATCGTCCCCCCTCTTACAGAAAACATGTAACTTTGCAAAGATTTAGATTATAAGGGGAAGAGACTGACAAACCCAAAGAAAAGGAACCTGTTACCTCAAGATATGAACACGATACAAGACCTACTGACCCAATGGAGCGATTTCCTGTGGACCTACATTCTGATAGCTATTCTCACAGGGTGCGCCCTATACTTCACTTGGCAAACACGATTCGTGCAATTCAGACTTGTAGGTGAGATGATACGCCTACTGATAAGACCCGACAAAGTGAAAGCCACCCAGACAGGACGTGAGGAACTGGGAGAAGGGATGAGGGCGAATGGAAAGATGAAGCACATATCCTCATTCCAAGCCTTCGTGGTTGCCCTGGCAAGCCGCATAGGCACAGGAAATCTGGCAGGAGTGGCCACAGCCATAAGTGTGGGCGGACCGGGTGCAGTATTCTGGATGTGGATGCTGGCTCTCCTGGGGTCTGCCTCTGCTTTTGTGGAATCCACCTTGGCACAGCTCTACAAGCGCAAGGGAGAGACATCATACTATGGCGGACCAGCCTATTACATGAAATACGGATTGGGCAAGGGATGGATGGGAATAATGTTTGCCATCCTGATGATTGTCACCTTCGGGTTTGCCTATAACTCCGTACAGAGCAACACCATATGCGCCGCATGGGAGAAAGCCTTCGGAGTGGATACTGCCACCATGGGGCTCTTACTGACAGGGCTGACGCTCGTCATCATCTTCGGAGGCATCCATCGCGTAGCAAAATTCTCCTCGGCAGTTGTACCCGCCATGGCTGTGGTGTATCTGGTGGTGGCTGTGGGAGTGGTGATTTGGAATATCAGCCTGCTGCCAAGCGTGCTGATGACTATCATCAAGAACGCTTTCGGTATAGACCAGGCAGCAGGAGGTGTGTTGGGAGTAACCATCATGCAAGGCATCAAGCGCGGACTCTTCAGCAACGAGGCTGGCGAGGGAAGTGCACCTAATGCCGCAGCCGTGGCCACGGTAAGCCATCCCGTGAAGCAAGGACTGATACAAGCTCTGGGCGTATTTACCGACACGCTGGTGGTATGCTCGTGCACAGCCTTTATCATCCTGATGAGCGAGGTGGATATAACCCAATCAAATGGCATACAGCTCACTCAGGACGCACTCACCAGCGAGATAGGAAACATGGGGAGTCCCTTCATGGCCATCATGATATGGTGCTTCGCCTTCAGCAGCATCATAGGTAATTACTATTACGGTGAAGCCAACATACGATACATCAGCAAAAGCAGATGGAGCCTGCTGGCATACCGACTGGCCGTAGGAGGCATGGTAATGCTGGGAGCTATGGTCACACTCGATACAGCCTGGGGCATGGCAGATATCACCATGGCCCTGCTCACCCTGTGCAATCTGGCGGCCATCCTCATGCTCTCACACCAAGCCGTATTCCTGCTGGAAGACTATCGCAAACAGAAAAAGGCAGGAAGAGACCCCGTGTTTGACCCAAACACGATGCCTGTTATAGCCAAACAGCTGGAGGGTTGGCACAGCACAGAGAAACATCAGGCGTTACCGGCCGAAGGAGGCAAAGGTATCTCACCCGCTGACTTCTGACGAGGGAAACGCAGGTTTTCACGCACCACCTGACGAGGATCCATCAAGGGAAGGATAAGGCGAGGCAAGCCTGCCTCCTCACTCTTGATGGAAAGCATACCGCGAGCTGCTCCCATGGCCATATCGGCCAGGTGACACGCCAACTGGGCCGGCACAATCCATTGGTCACCCTGCAATTGATAAAGAGCACTCCAACTCTCGCGAGAGAACTCTATCACAACCTGCGTGCCAAAGAGCAACTGAGTGAGGTCATTCTTCTTATACTCCACATTCAGGTTGCACAACACCACACGCTGAGCAGTATCGGCATGAAACTGAATCTGATTGCCTATCTGCATCTCACCCTCAGGCCAACCGTTGGAGAGATTGACAAACTGCAACAGGCGCACGTCCTTCAGGCGGAACTGCAACTGTATCTCTTTCTTGTTTTCCATATTATATATATGTATTGTTTTCTGTTGAAATCAAAATAAGTCAAGGAGGACAAATCTCCCTTATGACCTACACAACCATGGGCACACATGATAAGGAAGGTTGCCCAATCTGATTAATGAGCACGGAGGACAATAGCATTCAGATAATAGAAGTGATGAGAGCTATTGTTGTGAGG
>JBJFDX010000142.1:0-8711 GCA_051890235.1 Bacteroidaceae bacterium
GGGGATACTCAGCGGATAGATGGATTGCAGATAACATACTGCCACCAGATAGAGCATCATGAGCGGATGCATGGAGTCCGGTTGGCGCGTGCTTATCTCCTGATTGAAGAGCGCTCCTGCCAACAAGGCAAATCCAAAGATGCCGTTGATCCAGGCCAGACACAGGTACTCGATGCGGTGTCGGGCAAACAGAGCCAGTACAGAGGTGATAACCAGATGCGCGGTGGCACAGCAAGATATGATGATCAGGATGGCAGTGGCAGTCATATTGTGTTGTCGTGTTCGTTCGTTCAGGGCAAAGTTAGTGAATTTTTGTTGTTATCAAGCAATAAAATAGCATTGCTTTAGTATGAAGAGGGAAAAAATTCTGTGGTTTGCTCATGTGCGATGTGTGTGTCAGTCATGTTACAGAATGTTACTGAATATGCAAATACATAGCATAATGCTTGCCCCTTACGGGCAAAATACGTAATTTTGCACATAATATATTAGTATGGGGTAATGTGCAACTGTAAGGTGTTGGTTTGCGGAATATTTCTTTGGGTACTGGCGTTTGTGTCGGTTTACCCTAAGGATGTTGTAAGCAGAGACAAGCAGAGGCAGGACCGTGTGGATACCATACAGCGGGTTACCAGTGGAGATATCAGGAGCGGACGCCGGATGAGCACCTCAGCCTATCCTGTACGTATCGAGGTGCATGGTCGTGCGGTCATGCTTCATAGCGACCATGTGCAGTTGCTGCCTATATACACCCGGGGAGGAGTGCTGAAGATGACCATTCGTCTCAACAAGGGTACCAACTGGTTGTCGGGATTACCCCGTGGTAACTATTTCATTAACAATCGTCCCGTGGCTGTCAAATAGTTGCATGTGGCGAATCATTTGACATCAGTAGAACGTATGACAGAGGACAAGGATAAGATAGTCCGAATAGACATTGATGGAATCATTCGCCAGAAGGCGGGCAAGCATGCGTGGCTCATACCACGATTCCTTACCAGAATGCTGGAGAACTTCGTACATCAGGATTTCATCAACCGTTACCTGTGTCAGGGCAGAGTGGGAGTGGACTTCTGCAAGGGTGTTATCGAATACTTAGGAGTGACGGTTCATGTGGAGGGAGAAGAGAATCTGCCTTCCGGAGAACAACCCTGTATCGTGGTGAGCAATCATCCTCTGGGTGCTATTGATGGTGTGACCTTAGGATATGTGATAGGAGAGCATTACGAAGGCAGGATCAAGTATCTGGTGGGTGACTTCCTGATGCATCTCAAGGGGCTTGCTCCCTTGTGCGTACCTGTCAAGCAGACAGGTAAGCAGCAGGGAAGGGACTTTCCTCAGATGGTGAACAAAGCCTTCGGAGGTACCGACAACGTCATCATGTTCCCTGCCGGATTATGCAGTCGCCGTCAGGATGACGGACAGATACGTGATACGGCATGGCATAAGTTCTTCATCAAGAAGAGCATCCAATACAAGCGGGACGTGGTGCCCGTACATTTCCTGGGAGAGAATAGCCCAAGGTTTTACCGTGTGGCCCGCTTCTGCAAGAAATGGCATCTGCCCAATCTGGCCAAGCCATTGCTGCCCGATGAGATGTACAGGAGTCAGGGGAAGACCTATGCTGTGCGTATAGGTAAGCCCATTCCCTGGCAGACGTTTGACCGTACACGCACCCCTGATGAATGGGCACAATGGGTGAAAGACCAAGTATATAGCCTGTAAGGATAACAACAGATTATGGAAGAGATAATAGAAAGGGTTCCCCGGGAACTGATACTGGCGGAACTGACCCCTGAGAAGAAACTGCGTCGCACCAACAAGAGTGGCAATGACATATATATCATCACAGCTCATGACTCGCCCAATGTGATGCGCGAGATAGGCCGTCTGCGCGAGATAGCCTTCCGTGCCGCAGGAGGTGGTACGGGTAAGAGTATGGACATTGATGAGTTTGACACGATGGAGAAGCCGTACAGCCAGCTCCTCGTGTGGGATCCTGAGGCTCAGGAGATACTGGGGGGATACCGTTATCTGCTGGGAAAGGACTGGCAGATAGGCGAGGATGGACAGCCCATTCTGGCTACAAGCCATATGTTCCGCTTCAGTGACCGTTTCATGCGTGAGTTTGCTCCCTGGACTATCGAACTGGGACGCTCTTTTGTGACACTCGAATATCAAAGTACGCTCATGGGTCGTAAGGGTATCTTTGCCCTGGATAACTTATGGGACGGACTGGGAGCTCTGGTGGTGATAGAGCCCACCGTGCGTTATTTCTTCGGTAAGTTTACCATGTATCCCAGTTTCGACCGTTTGGGTAGAGATATGATTCTGTATTTCCTCAATAAGCATTTCCCCGATCCTGACAACCTCATCAGTCCCATCGTTCCATTGGAACTGGAACATGACCCGGAGATGTTCCGGGAGTTGTTTGTTGAGGATGAGTTCCGTGCCGACTATCGCATCCTGAACCGTGAAGTGCGTAATCTGGGTTACAACATCCCTCCATTGGTAAATGCTTATATGGGACTGAGTCCCACCATGAAACTCTTCGGAACGGCCATCAACGATGGCTTTGGAGATGTGGAGGAGACTGGTATCCTCATTGCCGTGGATGAGATTCTGCAGGAGAAACGCATGAGACATATAGATACCTTTGCCGCTGAGCATCCCGAACTGGTCAAGATTACCAGCGGAGCCAATCGTATATTCTACAAACCAGAATAACCCGACGGGGAGAGGAGAACAAGGATGAGTGAAAGGATGGAATGGGGCCGACTGCTCTCCAACAAGCGTTTGGGACAGGAAGGACAGCCACACCGTAAGGATGACCGCACGGAATTTCAGCGTGATTATGACCGACTGATTTTCTCTGCTCCCTTTCGCCGTATGCAAAACAAGACTCAGGTGTTTCCTTTGCCGGGAAGCATCTTTGTGCACAACAGGCTTACCCATAGTCTGGAGGTGAGCAGTGTAGGCAGGAGCTTGGGGAATGATGTGAGTCGACTCCTGCTGGAGCGTCATCCCGAACTGTCATCTACCCATCTCACTGAGTTGGGAACCATCGTGAGTGCAGCCTGTCTGGCACATGATATGGGTAATCCTCCCTTCGGCCATAGTGGCGAATGTGCCATAGGTACTTACTTCAGCGAGGGAGAAGGACGTTTCCTGCAGGAATATATATGTGAGGAGACTCTGGATGGACTCACCGCTCAGGAATGGCAGGACCTGATACACTTTGAGGGAAATTCCAATGCTTTCCGCTTGCTGACTCATCACTTCAAGGGTCGCAGGGAGGGAGGCTTCGTCATGACCTACAGCACATTGGCCAGTATCGTGAAGTATCCCTTCACCAGCGATATGGCAGGCACAAAGAATAAGTTTGGATTCTTCCGCTCCGAGATGGATACCTACAGACGCATCGCTGACGAACTGGGTATCCTGCAGCTGGAGAGTGCTGAGGGTAGTCTCAGGTATGCCCGTTATCCGCTGGTATATCTGGTGGAGGCCGCCGATGATATCTGTTATGAGATTATGGATATCGAGGATGCTCACAAACTGAAGATACTCACCACCGAGGAGACTCAGCAGTTGCTGCTTGGATTCTTTGAGGGTGCTCAGTATGAGGAGGTACGCAATCGCATGAGTGCCCTGGGTGACCCGAATGAGCAGATTGTGTATCTGCGCTCTTGTGTTATCAACTGTCTGGAGACAGAGTGTGTGAAGGCCTTTGTGGAGCATGAGGATGAGATTCTGAACGGCACTTTCCAAGGTTCACTCATCAGAAGCATATCCGATTGTCCGCGCAGAGCTTACGAAGCCTGTGAGGATGCCGCCTTTGCCAAGATATATCATTGCCGTGAGGTGGTGGATGTGGAGATAGCCGGTTTTCAGGTAATCACCACGCTTACAGATCTGATGATAAAGGCAGTCACCAACTCAGAGAAGGCTTACTCCAAACGGCTCATCAGCAGGGTGAGCACACAATATGACATCCTGGCTCCTACGCTTTACGGACGTGTCATGGCTGTGCTCGACTATATCAGCGGCATGACAGACGTCTATGCCCTGGACCTGTACAGGAAGATCAACGGCATGAGTCTGCCCAATGTGTAGACCTCGTGCATCGTATTATATATAATATATAAGGAGAAGAGAATATGAAGGTACAGATTATCAACCGAGGTCATCACGCTCTGCCGCAGTATGCCACAGAGCAGTCAGCGGGTCTCGACCTGAGGGCAAACCTCTCCAGTCCTGTGGAACTCAGACCTATGGAGAGAAAGTTGATACCCACCGGACTCTATATGGCCCTGCCAAAGGGATATGAGGCGCAGGTACGTCCACGCAGTGGACTGGCCATCAAGCACGGTATCACGGTGCTCAATTCACCGGGTACCATCGATGCTGATTATCGCGGAGAGATATGTGTGATTCTGATAAATCTGTCAGAGGAACCCTTCCTTATCAATGACGGGGAGCGTATAGCGCAAATGGTCATTGCCAGACACGAACAGGCTGAATGGGAACAGGTGGACGTGCTGGACGAGACGGAACGGGGTGCCGGTGGATTCGGACATAGTGGAGTGAAGTGAGGATGTCGGTGGACAGATTGCTGAAATCGTTTATCTGCAGGGTTGGGGTGCTTGTGCTGTGCCTGGTATGCTCTTTGGTCATACCGGCGGACATGTATGCCCAACGTTCACCTCGCTTTGACTATTTCTTCCTGGAGGCCTCCAAATGTATGAGAAACGGAGACCCTGCCTCTGCCACAGAACTCTTCCGGCATTGCCTGGAGATAGACTCCACAGCCGCCGAGGCACTCTATTCGGTGGCTCTCGTAGAGATGTATCTGCTGGACAAGGACAGTGTGGGGTTGCCCATGCTTGAGGAGGCTTGTCGCAGAGACTCTGCCAATGCCCTTTACCTGAATGTGCTCTCAAGGGCTTACCTTGAGAAGAGGGATACAGAGAAGGTCATACCCATGCTGGAGCGACTTTCTTCTCTTCAGAAGAATCGTTATGACATCCTGAAACAGTTGGTGGCTGTCTATCGCAGTACAGGAGACAACGAAAAGGCCATTGAAACACTGCAGAGATGGGAACTGAAGGAGGGACTGTCGGAGGAAATCTCCATGCAGAAGATAAGTGTGTATGGCGATATGAATCTGCCTGACAGTGCCAACGCTGAGATGCAGAGACTGTGTGATGCCTTCCCCCGTGAGATGAGATATAAGTTGATGCTTTCCTCCATGTGTGTGGAGGAACAGAAGATTCCCGAAGCGCGTGCCCTCATCGAGGAGGTGCAACGCAAGGAACCTCATCTTCCCAGTCTGCCTGCAGCTTGGTTGCTTTTCTATCGGAAGACCGATGAGGCACGATATCTGCAGGTGCGTGATTCCATGTTGTTGGATTCTGCATCCACCGATGAACTGAGATGTATGATCCTCAATGAATATGCCACTGAGGCTTCACAGGACTCACTCAAGGTGGCATCCCTGAATGCGCTCTATGATACGCTTGCCGCTCGAGGTGTTTGTACTGCCGATATATGGCTGGCCAAGGCAAAATGGTTGTCAAGAGACGAGGAGAATTACGGCATGGTGGCTCAGGCCATGCAGCAGGTGCTTGCCAAGAGGCCCGATGATTATGTGGCCATGCGCTTTCTCTTAACTTATTATATCCAGCAGAGGGATGAGGCGGGAGTTGAGGATGTGTGCCGACGCGGTGTGGCATACCGTCAGGGTGAACTGATTTATCCTGTTCTGCTGGCAGAGCAACTGGTTCATAGAAATCAGGAAGCAGAGGCATTGGCCATCGTGGAGCATGGACTGCATGTACGTGAAGAGAACTCTGCAAGCGCAGGTGTCTCTGAGGCTTTTGCTCTGCTGGGAGACTTGTATCACTCTCAGGATAGAGTGACAGAGGCCTTTGCTGCGTATGACTCCTCGCTCGTGTATGATAAGAATAACATCGGGTGCCTGAATAACTACGCTTATTTCCTTTCTGTCCGCGGAGAACAACTGGACAGGGCAGAGGAGATGAGTTACCGGACAGTGGTGCTCGAGCCACGTAATGTCATCTATCTGGATACCTATGCCTGGATTCTCTTCGTGAAGGGGAAGTTCACAGAGGCCCGTATCTATATGAACAGGGCTGCTGATCCTGAACTCTCTGATGACAAACTACTGGAGAATTCACTTCTCAATGGGAATATCCTGGAGCATGCAGGAGATATACATGCCTGTTGTGGGGATATGGAGCAGGCGCTGAGATTCTGGAGAATGGCAGAGACCCGTGATGATGGTACGTGCAGCAAACGTCTCGCAACGAAAATCAAGAAACGAAAGTATCTGCAATAACTATGAACAGGAAACCGAACAGACTGTTTCGCCATGTGGCCTGGATATGTCTCCTGGCATGTCTGGTGCTGACTTCCTCATGTAAGCATCGCAAGGATGTTACCTCAGGGGACAGTACTTCATCTGTTGCAGGAGTGCAGGATGCCGGACTGGCCAACAAGGTGGTGGAGCTCATCAATGCAGGCCGGCAGACGGAAACCTGTCTGACGGCTAAGGCCAGTGTGAAACTGGAAGCCGGGCAGAAGGATGTAAGCGTGAGCGGCACCTTGAGGATGAAGAGAGATGAGGTGATACAACTCTCATTGGCCTTTCTCGGATTGATGGAGGTTGGACGCATGGAGATTACACCGGATTATTTCTTGCTGATTGACCGCATGAACCACCAGTATGTGCGTGTGGCATATGCCGATGTGCCGTTCTTCCAACAGGCAGGTATTGATTTTCATACCTTCCAGTCTCTCTTCTGGGGCGAACTGTTCCAGCCTGGGAATGGACAGAAACCATTCCAGCAGCAGATAGCAGGAGACACCATACGCCTGTCAAGTGAGGTACATAAACAAGCCACCCTGCAGTTTGTGGCCAGCGTGTCACGTGCCCTGCTCATGCAGACCAGTCTGACCAAAGCTGATGTTCAGTCTGCACCACTGATGTCATGGGACTATGACGCGCATAAGCCTTATGGAGGGAAGAAGTTTCCCACCATGATGAAGATGAGGCTCATGACGGGAAAGACACAGGCGCAGGTGACACTGAACCTCAGCAATCTGAAGAATAATTCCGATTGGGCCACTCGCACCGAGGTCAATACCAAGAAGTATAAAGAGGTGACGGTGGAGAGTATTGTCAAAAGATTGAAGAACTTGTCATTGTAAACCAATAGCGTACATACGGATATGATGAAACGTGTAATCTTCCTTGTGATGCTGATGTGTCTGGGCATGGGTGTGTGTCAGGCGCAAAACAGCCGTAAGGTGAAGGCTCTCCAGGGACAGAAAGCTGAGTTGCAGAAGAAACTCAAGAAGTCTCAGGAGGAACTCAACCGCACACAAAAGCAAGTGAAGACGGGCGAGAAGAATATCAACTATCTGGATGTACAGTTGGGAAGCAGACTTAAGCATATACACGGACTGGAGAGCGAACTGGATAATCTGGAAAAGAAACTGCTCCGATTACAAGGGGACCTGCGCCGTACCGAGAAGGAATTACGTGCTAAGCAGGCCAAACTGAAGCAAGCCATCCGATATGCACGCACACAGAGGAAGCAAGTGAGTCCGCTCTTGTTTATCCTGTCGGCACCCACAGTCACACAGATGTTTCGTAGGGCAAGATATGCCAAGGAGTTTGTACACTATGAACGTAATCTGGGTGAACAGGTGCTACAGAAGCAGACGGCTCTCCTGCAGACTCAGAATAAGGTGCTGGAGGCCAAGGCCCGGCAGAATGAGGTGCTGAGAGAATTGATGCAGCAACGCAAGATGCTGAACCAACAACAGCTGAAGGAGAAGAAACAGGTCAAGAACCTGAAACAGCAGGAGAAAAACCTCAAGGGTAAGGTGAGCGAGCAGCAGAAGCAGATTAATGCCCTGGACAAGGAAATCGACAGGCAGATTGCTTATGAGATAGAGCAGGCCCGCAAGAGGGCAGAGGAAGAGGCTCGCAAGAAAGCTGCTGCTGAGGCTGCAAAACGTGCACAGAAGGGAAAGGGCTCGTCGGACTCCAAGGGAAAGACAACTGCCAAGGGGAAAAATTCAGAACCCTCTGCTCCCACTCCTGCCACACCAGCCAAGAATGGAAACTGGCTGACGGCAGAGGATGTTCAACTGAACGGAAGTTTCGTGCAGAACAAGGGACGACTGCCTGTTCCCATCACAGGACAGTATATGATAGGCAACCACTTCGGGAAATATAATGTGCCGGGGTTGCGCAACGTGCAACTCGACAATAAGGGAACCAACTATGTGGGTAAGCCTGGTGCCAGAGCACGGTCAGTATTTGATGGAGTGGTGTCGGCCGTTTTCCAGTTTGGTGGTAACAAGAATGTGCTTGTGCGTCATGGCAGTTACATCAGCGTTTATTGTAACCTTTCCTCTGTTATCGTGGCAAAGGGACAGAAGGTGCATGCTCGTGATATCCTGGGTACCGTGAAGTGTGACAGTGACGGCAACTGTGTCCTCCATTTCCAATTGCGAAAGGAGACAGCCAAACTGAATCCTGAACTTTGGATTAAGAGGTAACCTTCGCATGCGCGCGTACCATTATATATATTATATATAGAGGAGGCTGGCCCCTTTTTCCCAATAGTACTCTTTTTCAAAAGAAGATATATTTCATCGGCAATAGAAGATATACT
>JBJFDX010000143.1:0-2382 GCA_051890235.1 Bacteroidaceae bacterium
TAGGTGTAATAGGTGACATTGCGGGAGATGTACTGCGTATCGTAATACGAGTCATCAAAATGCTTGTTTACCTCCAACCGATAGCATGCAGTACGGCAGAAATCCCAACCTGCGGCTATGGCCAGCAACAGCATCAGAAACGCAAAGCAACTGCCCACCGTTCGACGGAGAATCTTGCCATACTTGGAGTCATCCCTCATGCCCAATATCACCGTAAACCAATTGGCAATGCCAGCGAGGAGGGCGGTCAACCCATGCCAGAACAGAATGAAAGCCCTTTTCATTGATGTTATCTTCGTTCTCATTTTCCTTCCTCCTCATCAAAAGCTTCGTCTGCCATACTGGTATATAGGTTGTGCCGCTCCTCTGCCGACATGGGTGCTGCGCTTCCGTCTGCCTCCTGCATCTTCATGCACGAGAGACGTGAGAAGAAGTTCATGCGCGTGCTGGTGTCCTTGCCCATCGAGGCACGTGTCCCCTCATGACTATAGGCAAAGTTTCGCGAGTTGCGGATAGACAGTTTCATTGCCACCTCTACGGAATCCTGGTTGGCACCCATATAGGTGAATGTCCATCCCTCGCCACGCAGACGCTCCACAAGTTCCTTGATGGTCTTGCCGTTGTACTCGTGCGAGGCATTCTCCATGCCGTCGGTGATGATGGTCACAACCACCACGCTGTCCTCAATCTCCTTGACATGCTTGCGCATAGCGGTGAGCGTAATGCCCATGGCATCATACAGCGGTGTGGTGCAGCATGGCTGGAAATCCTCCATCTTCAGCGGATGCGCATCTGCCACTGGCGTTTTGTCAAACACGTGCTTCGTCTCGCAACTGCAGAACGTCACCAATGACACGAAATGGTCTTGTGTCTCGGCAAACTTCTCTTGCGCTTTCTTGATTCCTGCTAAGGTCTCGTTGAAACCCTCCACTGCAGCCTGACGAATACACTCCATCGAACCGCTACGGTCGAGGATAATCACATTGAAGACCTGCGTCCTCTTCATCTCCTGTCTGTTCTTAACTTCTTCCATAACACTTTTTTTTAGATTCTATGATTTCCCATATAGTTTATCAACTACCATTTATGAGTAGAGAGTGGCATTTGTAACCACTCTCTATCACTTATCTGCATTTTTTTTGCAGGAAATCATGCAACACATGCAGGAGTCTGATGAAAACCCGTCATTCCCTCATCTCTAAATGGTCCTCAGTTCCTGAATCATTTCATCAGGTAAAGAATAGCGGACATCCGATTGAGTGGATTTTATCGCCTCCAAGAAATGAGGCAATTCCGTCTGATATACCTGCTTCATATGCTGGTTGCTGTCATTGGAATGACTGCAGGAATAGGTTATATTTGCCAGTCGGTCAGCCAATTTGAGGAAAGGAGCATAGGGTGTCTCACGAATACCCTGGTAGTACTTATCATTGGCTCGCTCAGCACGAGTCCGTCCCTTTTCATTGGTCAACGCATACACCATCTCAGTTGCCAGGAAAGCCTGCCGGTCCGTCATCCACCTCTTGGCAATACGCATCACATCATTGTACGTGAGACGGGCATCCTCGATACTGTCATGATAGAATGCGCCAAAGAACAAAGGAAGAACATCCTCCTCCTGAACACATACAGCATACCCATACCTTTGGACACCATCGGCCACCATGTCCAGATGGAATCCGTAAGGATGCTGTTTATCATACGTCTGGTTGACATGCGCATGCAACGCATGTGCGCTCTCTCTTATCTGTTCAATAACCTCTGAATATCTGCTTACCCAATCAGAAAAAACCTTCATCTTCATACACTGATCTTTTTATTAGTAAATGGCATCATGCACAGATTCAACTTCTGGTGTCGCCCCCGATGATGGTAGAAATCCATATCACACACATTCATACAGATATAGCCTCCAGGAACTCCTTTACATAGGCTTCATTGACCATATTATTTGCATCATGACCAAACTTGAACCAACTGCCCACAATCATGCCGTCGCTCTTGCTCATGGTCTCCCGTGCCGTTTCGAGAGTCACTCCAGCACCTACAATGACAGGAAAATCACCAACAGTGGCCTTGAACTGTTCAACTTTATCCATAGGAGTCTCAATTCCAGTGCCGGTACCTGTACATACTATCGCATCACAACGTTCCATGCCAAGGATAAGGTCTTCCGCTATTGTTCTGCCCGAAAAGACAGGCTGATACTTGAACCTTACTCCACCCAAGACGGCTACATTATAGTCAGCCCTGTTCTTGTTCAACCTCTCAACAAAGCATGGCTCATGCTCTGGTCTCAGATGACCACACACAGAGTCTATCTGGATAAACTTTGCACCGTATTTATGTGCCAGTTCAAACGCCCACTGTGCATCTCCGAGA
>JBJFDX010000144.1:0-2373 GCA_051890235.1 Bacteroidaceae bacterium
AAGGGAATGGCTTATATGCGCGTGCGAACTACCTTTGCAGCCTAATAATTAAAATCGACGTTTATCATCACAATGAGGAAACTTTATCTTCTGCCTCTTGCTGCCGTATTGGCCTTGGCATCATGTATTCAGGATGAACCCATGAACACAGAATGTGACATCGAGCAGGTATCCCTTCATCTGGAGACCCCCACCGCGATGTTCTATCATGATTATGACACCCTGCAGGTAGTGTCATCCACCACCGACAGTATTCGTTTCACTGCCCGCAGCTATGCTCTGGTGGGACAGCTTCCATTGTCCTTGCGTGTTACCGAAAAGGCTACTGTATATCTTGTGCAGGAGGATGGTACGCAGACTCTCTTCCGTAATGGCACACTCGTGGACTTTTCAGAAGGCAGGTCAGTACAGGTCCGTGTGGTGAGTGAGGACAAGGTATGGAGCAGACTCTACAGCATCTCGGTGGTGAACGATGTTCCCAGCGAGGGAGATATGTTCTTCGACTTCAATACCTATGACTTGGATGCCAGCGGTAAGTATTATGTATGGTCTGCCACAGACCCCAATGCTGTGAATGGCCTCTTTGCTCCCGGTGATCCCACCTGGAAGAATGGTAACCCGGGATTCAAACTCAGTAAGTCATCAGCCAAACCTATGGAATATCCCACCGTTCCCCTCGAGGGAGAGGGACCTGATGGTTCTGCCTGCCTGAAGCTGGAGACCAAGGGTACCGGTGCCTTCGGTAATATGGTGGACATGCGCATGGCTGCAGGCAGTATGTTTGTGGGCGATTTTGATGTGGCCAATGCCCTCAAGGATGCTCGCAAGGCCACTCGCTTCGGTTTGCCTTTCAAGCATAAACCTGTCCGTTTCTCATGCTGGCTGAAGTTTGAACCCAGTGAGAACTTCTTCCAGGATCGTAAGGGAAAGCCAGTGGAAGGTGTTGTTGATGAACCCGATGCTTACATTGTCGTTTACCGCAATCAGGATGAGGAAGGTCATGTGGTGCAGCTCGATGGAGATGATGTGCTCACCAGTCCATATATTGTGGGTGTGGCACGTTTGCCTCATCATTACAAGAATCCCGAGGCCACCCTTCCCTATAATGGCGAAGGAGACCTGGAGAGCAATGATCCCATACATGGCGTGACAGGTGAGTGGCGCGAGTATGTCATGGATGTGCAGTATCATCAGGAGGTTGACCCTGAGATTCTTGCCAACAATGGCTACAGCATGGTGATAGGCTTTGCCTGCAGTTGGCAGGGCGCATATTTCCGTGGCTCTATCGGCACGAAACTCTATATCGACAATGTAAAGGTCGTGTGTGAACAGTAATCATCAGTAATCATTCAGGAAAAATCAAATGCTTAAGATGCAATTCTCAAAATATCTGTTTGCTGCAGTTCTGGGTGTGAGCACCCTTGCAGCCAATGCCCAAAAAGACAGTTGGGCTACATGGGGACCCACCAATCAGGATACTCAGATGGGACTCATCGTTCGTGCCGGTTATACTATCGGTGGCACCAGTCCTCTGCCTCTTCCTGCCGAGGTGCGCAGTATCAATGCTTTCAAGCCCAAGGGAGGAGCAACCGTTGGAGTGGATGGTTACAAGATGTTCAATCGTCGTTGGGGACTCACCCTCGGTTGGCATTTCTTCTATGAGGGCTTTCACACCAAGGCAGAGGTGAAGAACTATCGCATGTCCCTCACCATGGATGGCAACACGCTGTCGGGTTACTTCACTGGTACCGATATCACCAACACCGATATGTGGGGCATGACGTTCCCCCTCACCGTCACCTTTGCCATCTCTCCTCGTTGGAATGTGAGTGCAGGTCCTTATTTCAGCACCTACTTCCATCAGGATTTCTCAGGCAAGGTGTATGACAACAGGGATGGAGTGGGCTATCTGCGCGTGGATTCTCCCACAGGTGAGAAGATCAATATGGACCGCAGCAATCCTGCTACCTATGATTTCAGCGAGCATATGATGCAATGGAATGGGGGCGTGGAACTCTGCTTCGACTGGAAAGCCATGAAGCACATGAATGTGTTTGGCAAGGTTGACTGGGGACTCTCCAACATCTGGGAGAGTGACTTCGAGGCAGTTGCCTTCAAGATGTATCCCCTCTATGCCACCTTTGGCGTAGCCTACAGATATTGATTGGGGGAAGATGTTCAGGATAAAAAGAGGAATTAATACTAAACAAATAAAAGACATGAAGAAATTTCTACTTATGATGTTGGCAGTCTGCCTGATGCCTGTGATGGGTATGGCAGAGACGAAGGAGTACACCGACAATCTCGTGGTGACTGTTGACGGGGATAGTACAGATCCCCAGCCTACGACAATCCTATTTACCGACAATGGGG
>JBJFDX010000145.1:0-8660 GCA_051890235.1 Bacteroidaceae bacterium
AACATAAGCAGTTCTCATCATGACGCTAATGAGTGATCCGGGTTGAATAAACATATATATATAAGGAGAGAGGCTGTCTTGCATGTCATAAGTTGCGAGGCAGCCTCTCTCCTTGTTTTCAGAACTCCCGGTTTTACACTCGGGATGTGGGCATGTTGAGGTCTATTTCATAACAAACTCCAGGGTGCCTCCGTCCATGATTTGCTGATGTGTGATCGTGTTTCCCTGTAATTTCTTTCCATTGAGGCGTACACTCTTGACATGTATCTTGCCGGGTTTCTTGTTCCTTGCTTTGATAGTGAAGTCCTTTCCGCCTGCCAGATGTAGCGTGGCCTCTGTGAAAAGAGGAGTTCCGATGACGTATGTGGCCGCTCCGGCGTTGAAGGGATAGAAGCCCAGGGAAGAAAAGATGTACCAGGCCGACATCTGCCCGCAGTCATCGTTGCCAGCATATCCACAGGGTGTGGCATTATAGAATGAAGTACGAACTTGTTCCACGAGTTCTTCTGTTCGAGCAGGTACGCCCGCCATTGTGTACAGGTATACCGTGTGGTGGCTTGGCTCATTGCCATGGGCGTATTGACCGATGAAGCCGCTTGCGTTTCCATTGCGTTCGCCGCTGGTAGCCGTAAGTGTAAAGTTCTCATCCAACTTCTTGAGGAAGGCATCGCGTCCTCCCATCAGTTCGATGAGGCCTTGTGGGTCTTGGGGAACAAACCACATGTATTGCCATGCATTACCTTCGATGAAGCAGGGTTGCTCAGAACTTAGGGGATCAAAGGGCTCTATCCATTGTCCTTTATCATCTTTTGGACGGAAAAATCCTGTCTTCGGGTCATAGAGATTCTTGTAGAATTGAGCTCTGCGGCTGAACCTTTCGTAGTCAGCGGTATGTCCCAGATGCTTGGCTGCTTGTGCCACACACCAGTCATCAAATGCTTGTTCCAGCGTGATGCTTACACTTGTGTTCTGCAGGTTCTGTGGCATGTAGCCGTATTGTTCCCATATCTTGAAGGGACTGTTCAGATGTGGGCGGGTGCTACTCTCTACCATAGCGCGATAGGCTGCTTCTTTGTCAATGCCAGGCAGGTTGGCCAGGATGGCATCGGCGAGTACGGGGATGGCGTGATTGCCTATCATGCAATAGTTATCCTGTCCCCACAGGTCCCAGATAGGCAGGTAACCATAGGTCTGCTGATGAAGCACCATGTCACGCACGAATTGTGCGGCAATATCAGGACAGAGAAGCGTGTAGAGTGGGTGAGCGGCACGGAAGGTGTCCCACAGACTGAATGTACTGTGGTATTCCTGACCTGCAGGCATCTGACATATCTCATAGTTAGTGTTTCGATAACGTCCGTCTACGTCGCTGATGATGTTGGGTTGCATCAGTACGTGATAAAGTCCTGTGTAGAAGATGGTCTTCTCCTCGTCCGTTCCGTTGATGTCTATTCTGCTCAGCACCTTTTCCCAGGCCTTGTGTGCCAGACTGACATAACTGTCGAAGTCCCAGCTTTGTGCTTCGGCTGTCATGTTGTTGCGTGCTCCTTTGCTGTCAACGGGTGAGATAGCGACCTTGACGATGAGTGGCTGGTTGGTCTTGTTGTCAAACTGCAGCAAGGCTTTCAGGGCTCTTCCGTTCATGACATCCACGTCATCGAGCAGCCTCTTGCCGTCCATCATCACTCGGCTTGTGAAGGGTTGCGAGAATTCGGCACGGAAGTACACATGCCTCAGTTTGGCCCATCCCGTGATGATTCGATATCCTTCTATGGTCCTGTCGTCCACCACGCGTATCTGACTTTGCAGGATGTTGTAGCCTCGCTTGCTGATGTAATAGGCATCATCACCCCGGTAGGTGCTTCTGTTCAGGTCGAGCACAATCTGCCGTAGTCCTTGTTGAGGGAATGAGTATCGATGTATTCCTGTGCGCAGGGTGGCGGTCAGTTCGGCTTTCACTCCGCTTTCCTTGAGTTGAACAGAGTAGAATCCTGCTTTTGCCACCTCCTCTTCATGTGTGAAATGCTGGGGAAACTCTCCTTTGGCCAGCATCTCGTTGGTAACATTTCCTGTCCAGGGCACCAGGCTGATGTCTATCAGGTCGGTACATCCTGTTCCGCTCAGGTGTGTATGTGTGAAGCCATAGATGATGTCTTTGTCGTAGTCGTAACCGCAACAGGGGTCCCAGGTCACCATCTGTTCAGTTTCAGGACTCAGCTGTACCATTCCCTGAGGCATGGTGGGGCCCGGAAATGTGCTTCCGCTCAGGGCTCCTGTGGAGTCGGTCTGCGTGCCGATGAGTGGGTTTACATATTGCGTGTAATCAATAGCTTGTGCGGCCAGGGTAAAGAGTATGGCCAGAGGGAATAAGAGTTTCCGTTTCATGTGAAATAATCTAAAAGTCAATTCGAATGCCTTGCAAAGTTCGTCAAATCTTTTGTCTCGTGCAAAAGATGCTGTAATTTTGTGCCATATGAAGGCCTTTTATCTCATACTTGGTGTCATGATGGGTTGCATTCTGCTCCCTTTTTCTGCTGAGGCAGATGTGCTGCTGGGCTCTGACCCTGTGCCTGCTGATACAGGCCGGGTGGTACATGCCGACAGTACGTCTCGTGATAGCCTTCGAACGGATACCTTGCGGGAGGTGGTGGTGAAGCCCGATTCCGTTTTGCAGATTATGAAGGTGCTGAAGCAGACCACCAAGGATAACACACCCCGTACGAAATCGCTGGGAGATGTCATTGAGAAAGTGGCTCCAGGCCTGCAGGACAAGATGCTTCATCCATTTGCCATGAAGCAGAGAAAGGCCGAACGGAGGAAGAAGAAACTCTACCGCGCACTCGAACAGTATGATCAGGCAAAGTCATTCAATGACCTGCTTGATGAGGCTGTGAAGCGTCAGCAATTGGAGGACGAACTAAAGAAGAAAGGAGGACGATAGGGGTAGCCGCGCATCCGCTTGTCCGTTTGCGTCAAACACCTCATCTGTTTGTGTCAAACACTCTTCCTGTTTGGCTTAAACTCCAATCGTTCATCAGCCCCCTGTGAAGACCCTGTTCCTCTTTCCCGTAAGTCGCAGCATGCATCCTTTTGCTTCATTACTTGTCCTTTACGCCGA
This sequence comes from Bacteroidaceae bacterium, assembly GCA_051890235.1. Lineage (GTDB taxonomy): Bacteria > Bacteroidota > Bacteroidia > Bacteroidales > Bacteroidaceae > Physcousia. Next base: position 3,119 of record JBJFDX010000145.1, read on the forward strand.
AAAACCGTAATTTTGCACCCAATATAAATAATACAACATATACATTATATATATATAGGACGATGACAAACCAGATAATCAAGGCTGTGGAAGCCGGTATAGAGGAGTTGTATGGCCAGAGTGCGCCTCAGGGTTCTGTGCTTCTGCAGGAGACTCGTGAGGGATTTGAGGGTGAGTTGACTTTGGTGGTTTTCCCATTCCTGCGTATCAGCCGCAAGAAGCCCGAGGATACAGCTCAGGATATAGGTCAGTACCTGCTTACTCATCTGCCTTCCGTGGTGCGTGGGTTCAATGTGGTGAAGGGATTCCTCAACCTCAGTATCCAGCCTGCTTGCTGGATAAGCCTGTTGCAGACCATTTGGCAGAATCCCCGTTACGGCTTTGTTCCCGTTACGGAGTCATCCCCTCTGGTGATGATAGAGTACAGCAGTCCCAATACCAACAAGCCTCTTCATCTGGGTCATGTGAGAAACAACCTGCTGGGTTGGGCCTTGGCCAATATCATGGAGGCAAATGGCAACAAGGTGGTCAAGACCAATATCGTCAATGATCGCGGTATACACATCTGCAAGAGCATGCTTGCATGGTTGCGATGGGGCAATGGTGAGACTCCCCAGTCCAACGGAAAGAAGGGCGACCATCTCATCGGCGACTATTATGTAGCCTTTGACAAGCATTATCGCGAAGAGGTAAAGGAACTCACGCAGAAGTATCTTGCTGAAGGTCTTGATGCCGAGCAGGCCGAGGAGAAGGCCAAGCAGGATGCTCCTCTCATCCGTGAGGCCCATGACATGCTGGTCAAGTGGGAACAGGGTGACCCCGAGGTGCGTGCTTTGTGGCAGAAGATGAACGAGTGGGTATATGCCGGATTCGATGAGACCTACAAGGCACTTGGCGTGTCGTTCGACAAGATTTATTATGAGAGCCAGACCTATCTCGAGGGTAAGGAGAAGGTGGAGGAAGGTCTTCAGAAGGGATTCTTCTATCGTCGTCCTGACAACTCCGTATGGGCCGACCTCACAGCAGAGGGACTGGACGAGAAGCTTCTGCTTCGTTCCGATGGCACTTCGGTCTATATGACACAGGATATAGGTACGGCCAAACTGCGTTTCCAGGACTTCCCCATCGATAAGATGATTTATGTGGTGGGCAATGAGCAGAATTATCATTTCCAGGTGCTCTCCATCCTGCTGGATAAACTGGGATTCAAGTGGGGCAAGGACCTTGTGCACTTCTCTTATGGAATGGTTGAGTTGCCCAATGGCAAGATGAAGAGCCGTGAGGGCACGGTGGTCGATGCCGACGACCTCATCGAGAGTATGATTCAGAATGCAGCTCAGATGAGTGCCGACAAGGTGAATCGTCTGGAGAATATCACTCCCGAGGAAGCCCATGAGATAGCCCGTCGTGTGGGACTGGGAGCACTCAAGTATTTCATCCTGAAGGTGGATGCACGCAAGAATATGCTCTTCAATCCCGAAGAGAGTATTGACTTCAATGGTAATACGGGTCCTTTCATTCAGTACACCTATGCACGCATACGCAGCATCCTGCGTAAGGCACAGGCTGAGGGAACCGCTATTCCCGAGCAACTGCCTCAAGATACGGAACTGACAGCCAAGGAAATCAGTCTTATCCAGCACCTGCAGGGCTTTGCAGGCGTAATCCGTCAGGCGGGTAATGACTATAATCCGAGTGCCATAGCCAATTACTGTTACGAGCTGGTCAAGGAATACAATCAGTTCTATCATGACCTGAGTGTTCTGCATGAGCCCAATCAGAACAAGAAAGTGTTCCGCTTGGCTCTCTCTGCAGCAGTCAGCCAGGTGGTGAAGAGTGGCATGGGTCTGCTTGGTATCGAGGTTCCCGAGCGCATGTAATACAATCTCTGACGTAAAAACAGGATTATTGATGGCAGGCAAGAGCAAGTTCTACGTTGTGTGGGTAGGCCTCTCACCGGGCATCTACCGCACGTGGGACGATTGTCTGCAGCAGGTCAAGGGTTACAAGGGTGCCCGCTATAAGTCCTTTGGCACCTTGGCTGAGGCTGAGCAGGCATTGGCCAACCCCGATAGTTTTCTGGCTCGTGCGGAAGGAGGCAGGACCAAATGCGAGCCCAAGGCTCTGCCAGAGGACATGGACTATAATGCCATTGCCGTGGATGCCGCCTGTAGCGGTAACCCGGGTCCCATGGAGTATCAGGGAGTGTATCTGGGCAATAACCAGCAGCTGTTTCACTATGGTCCTGTATTTGGAACCAACAACATCGGAGAGTTTCTGGCCATTGTGCATGCCCTGGCACTTATCAGCCAGAAGGGATGGAACATGCGGGTCTTCAGTGATAGCCGTAATGCCATCAGCTGGGTCAGATGCGGCAAGTGTAAGACCAAACTTGAGAGGAATGCTCGCACAGAGTCTCTCTATGCCCTCATCAGCAGGGCAGAGGAGTGGTTGCGCCAGCATCCCCAACATGCACAAGTAATCAAGTGGGAGACAGCCCGGTGGGGTGAAATCCCTGCCGATTTCGGTCGGAAGTAACCAAACAATCTGTTATGAGGGATTTCTTCCAAACTATGGGCGGATATCTGGCCCGTTACAAACGATATATCGCGGGCACGTTTGTCATGAACGTGCTGGCTGCGCTTTTCAACGTGTTCTCCTTTTCTATCCTGCTTCCCATCCTGCAGATTCTCTTCAAGGTCAATGATGAGCATTTTGAGTTTATCCCTTGGGGAACAGGAGGCTTGGGGGCATTTGTCGATGTGGCCAAGAATAACGGATATTACTATTCGCAGGAACTGATTGTCCATTATGGTCCGTCCACCACGTTGTTGCTTTTGGGTGTGGTCTTGTGCGTACTTACGTTCTTCAAGACTGCCACGTATTTCGGAGGTTCAGCCATGCTTATGCCCTTGCGTACAGGTGTCATTCGTGATATCAGATCCGATATCTATCGCAAGATTCTGTCGCTTCCCCTGAGTTTCTTCTCCGAGGAGCGCAAGGGAGATATCCTGACACGCGTGTCCACAGACGTCAATGAGGTGGATGCCAGCATCAGCAGTTCGCTCGACATGATAGTGAAGAATCCCATCTTCATCATCGTGTATCTGACCACGCTCATCTGCATCAGTTGGCAACTGACTCTGTTTACGTTGCTTGTTGTGCCCATTCTGGCATGGGGAATAGGTACGGTGGGCAAGCGCCTCAAGGCACATTCTCTGCAGATGCAGTCCCGCTTGAGTGACAGCATCAGTCAGATAGAGGAGACGTTGGGCGGCCTCCGTATCATCAAGGCATTTATTGCTGAGAGGAAGATGATGCAACGCTTCACGTCTGTCAATGATGACTATCGCCGTATTGCCACACGAGTGGCCTTGCGCCAGAGTGCTGCTCATCCTGTGAGTGAGTTTCTGGGCACGGTGATGATTGTGATAGTCCTTTGGTTTGGAGGATGGCTCATCTTCACAGGCTCAAGCAGTATCGATGCCAATCTCTTTATCTATTATCTGGTTATTCTCTACACCACTCTGCAGCCAGTCAAGGATTTGAGCAAGGCTGGTTATGCCATACAGAAGGGATTGGCCAGTATGGAGCGTATCCAGAAGATATTGCAGGCCGAGAATCCCATAAGGGAAGCCGAGAATCCCCAGGAGATAAACGGACTTGAACACGAAATCTGTTTCCATCACGTGGGATTCAGTTATCAGGAGGATGGCGATAGGGAGGTGCTATCCGATATCAGCCTCACGATTCCTGTAGGAAGGAGTATAGCTCTTGTGGGCCAGTCGGGCAGTGGCAAGAGCACGCTTGTGGACTTGATTCCCCGTTATCATGATGTTCAGCATGGCAGTATCACCATTGATGGCAGGGACATCCGCTCACTCTCCATCCACTCTCTCCGAGGTCTGATAGGTAATGTCAATCAGGAGGCCATCCTCTTCAATGATACTATCTTCAATAATATCGCATTCGGAGTGGAAGGCGCCACTCAGGAACAGGTAGAGGCTGCTGCAAGGGTTGCCAATGCCCACGAATTCATCATGCAGTCTGAACAGGGATATGAGACCATGGTGGGTGACCGCGGATGCCGGCTTAGCGGAGGTCAGCGCCAGCGCATCAGTATTGCACGTGCCATTCTCAAGAATCCTCCCATTCTGATTCTCGATGAGGCCACCAGTGCTCTGGATACAGAGAGCGAGCATCTGGTTCAGGAGGCTCTCGAACGGTTGATGAAGAATCGCACCACCATCAGCATAGCACATCGCCTGAGTACCATCCGTAATGCTGATGAGATATATGTTCTCCACGAAGGCCGTGTCGTGGAACATGGCAGTCATGAGGAACTGCTCAGCCGTAATGGGTATTACAAGAGGCTGACGGAACTGCAGCAGCTCTAATCCGAATTTATTATCTGGGACTCATTTCAATGAAACAGCGTTTACACTTCCTTGAGATTCTTTTCTGTCATCTCTTGCTTATCTTTCTGGTGGGCAGGATGGGTTTTATCTATTACAATCGTCATGTGGAGAATCTTCCTCTGAGTGAGATTCTTGGTGCTTGCCGGGATGGTTTGCTGTCACATGACTATGTTGTGGCAGCTTTGTTTCTCTTGCCTGTTTCCTTATTGGCGTTTGTGGCTACTCATCGTCCCAATTTGCCTTTGCGTGCCATCCTTACTCCTTATTATATTCTTGCAGGCTTTGTGGTGGCTCTGATTGTGGTGGCAGATGCGGTCATGTATGAGTTTTGGCAGTTTAAGCTTAGTGCCGTTGTGCTCAGTTACGCGGCCTCGCCCGAAGGTGCTTCCAATAGTGTGAGCCTGTGGTTCATCCTTTCCCGTGTGTCAACGCTTGTCGCTTTTGTTTTGTGTATAGTATTGCCTTGTGTGCTGATTACTCCTCAGAGGGTGCCCGATTCGCCCATGTGGAAAGCCTTCATGCGCAATATCTGTCTGATCATGACGGGACTCTCCATCATCGGTTTGACTTGTGTGCGTGTGGGTGATGGGTATAAGGAGCAGAGCAGTCTGTTTCGTAATCATGCCTCTGTGAATTCTGTCTTGGCGTTCTTCTCCTCTTTTCCATGGACCACGGAACCGTCAGCCCGGTTCAATTATCTGGATGAGGCCGAACGCGCATCGACTTATAACACGCTCTATCCCGAGGTGACCGAGGACATTCAGGATACTTTGCTCGACATCAGGCAGCCGGATGTGCTGATTGTGTTTATGGAGAGTTTTGGGGGACGCTTCATCAAGGAACTGGGTGGCTTGCCTGATGTATCACCCAACTGGAGCCGCCTCATTCCCGAAGGGATATTCTGGGATAACTATTACAGCTGCAGTTTCCGTACTGACCGAGGCACGGTAAGTACTTTCAGCGGCATGCTTTCCTATCCGGATATCTGCTTGATGAAGGAGAACTGGCTGCATCCTCATATGCCTTCGCTGGCTCGGAGCATGGAACAGGCAGGCTATCATACTGTCTACCATTACCCTTGTGCCATGACCAACATGGGTAAGCGTGATTATCTTCAGGATATG
>JBJFDX010000146.1:0-2364 GCA_051890235.1 Bacteroidaceae bacterium
CACACAGATGACAAGCGAGGAACAGTTCCCACAGCAATTGCGAGACTACATCTCATTCATTGAGAAAGAAACCTCTACACCCATCACCATCGTGAGCGTAGGACCTGATCGTGCACAGACTATCATACGCTAATGATGGATAGAGCAACTATTCTAAAATAACATGATAATCCCCAGCCTTATGATTTATCGGCTGGGGATTATTGTATTTTCTTAGTGTTCATAACAACCAAATACTTGGTTGTCATATACCATTTCCCAACTGTTCTTATACAAAAATTTAGAAATTGTCTACGTGAACCTCAAAGAAGGCCTGAGGATGCGCACACACAGGACAAAGCACGGGAGCCTTGGTGCCTACTACTATATGACCACAATTGCGGCACTCCCATACCTTCACCTCGCTCTTGGCGAAAACCTCTTGCGCCTCAATATTATGCAACAGAGCACGATAACGCTCCTCATGACGTTTCTCGATGGCAGCTACCATGCGGAACTTTGCAGCCAAAGCCTTGAAACCTTCTGCCTCTGCCGTTACAGCAAAGTTCTCATACATATCTGTCCACTCATAGTTTTCCCCGTCAGCAGCCTCCTTCAGATTCTCTGCTGTAGTACCAATGCCTTCAAGTTCCTTAAACCACATTTTAGCATGTTCCTTCTCGTTGTCAGCAGTACGAGAAAAAATTTCAGCCATCTGCTCAAATCCTTCCTTCTTGGCAACAGATGCGAAATAAGTGTACTTGTTACGTGCCTGTGATTCCCCTGCAAATGCAGCTGCAAGGTTCTTTTCTGTTTGTGTACCAGAATACTTGTTTGCCATAATCTCTTCTATTTTAAAGTTTGTTTTGCAAAATTGCCACTTTTAAGCTTTATTCTCAAATAAAATATGGTATAAGAATGGTAAATATCGGCAAACAATACTTTTTAATACACTTTTATGCTGAAATGTACCATCAAACACCTAACTTTGTAATAAAACGAATGACTATAATATGGAAACAAGCAAATTAAACGAAAGATATCAAACGGTATGTGCAGCACCAAGCGGCAATGGTTTTCGCATTGGGCACATGCCCGACATGCTATTGCAAAGCGAGATAAACGACTGCGTACCACACGTGCATGCCTTCTATGAAATTTTATGGTTTCAGAAGGGTGAAGGCATACACACCGTAGATTTTACAGATTATGAGGTAGGCCCCGGTTGCATCTTCTTCCTAACTCCTGGACAGATACATCACTTCGATGACATAAGCAGGTACCAGGGAGTATCCATTAAGATGTGTACAGACTTCATGAAAGATGAAAAGAATCTGGGAAGTCTGCCATTGAAATATGACATCTTCCACGCATTTGACGTTCCACCCTTCTATATCATTGACAACAAGGTATCAGAAACTTTAACCCATCTAGTAGCAGAGATGGAACAAGAAGAAGCCAACTTCAAAGAGTTCGGAAATGTGGACATGCTGAAGGCCTTGCTTCGAATATTCCTTATCAACATAATAAGAAACGGAAGGCAAGCAAGTGGCAAAAGAGCAGACGAAATGAAGCCTACACGAACCCTTTTCCTGCAATTTCGACAAACAGTAGAAAGAAACTTCCGCAAAACACATGCTGTTCAAGAATATGCAGACATGCTTAACGTGGCCGTACGCACACTCAACAAATGCGTGAATGACTGTGCAGGAAGCTCACCACTCACGCTCATCAACAATCGTATCATTCTGGAAGCTAAACGTATGGTTCGCTACACAGGAATGATGGTCAAAGAGATTGCCCTGGAACTAGGGTTTGAGGACCCATCATACTTCGTAAAATTCTTCAAAAGACAAACAGGCTATCTACCCTCAGATTTTCGTGAGGCAGATGAGGTGACACACGATAACAAGAAACAAAAAAGATAGGAGAAAAAGAGATGACTGACGTTTGGATAAGTGCAGCAGGACTATGCGGAGCAACAATAATAGGTGCTTTATTGGGAATGCTTATTCGAGACATGCCGCACAAGTGGAACGATATCATGCTGGGGTATTGTGCAGGCATCATGCTGGCAGCCTCCACCTTAGGATTGATTGTGCCAGCCTTTGAACAAAGCGGTCAATGGTGGGCAGTGGCAGCAAGTGTTATGATAGGAGCAGCCTTTTTAAACTTACTTGATTTCATTACCCCACACTTACATCACATCACAGGACTGGATCCTGAACAACATCGTAATAACTCTACCATCAATCATGTTCTACTATTTGTTCTGGCCATCGCACTCCACAAATTACCAGAAGGAATGGCCGCAGGTGTCAGTCTGTGTTCGGAAACAGGTACAACAGACTGGAGTGTATCAGTGGGGATAGCCCTGCAGAATAT
>JBJFDX010000147.1:0-2351 GCA_051890235.1 Bacteroidaceae bacterium
GCAAGGAGGTTTATGATGACGTTGAGTTCATCGGTTTGGCCGACGTAGACCAGAAGTATGCCAAAGGCGTTATTGATGAGTACACCAAGTTGTTCCCCAACTGTAAGGTATACAACGATTATAAGAAGATGTATGCCGAGTTGCTCGATCAGTGTGATGCTGTCATCTGCGGTACAGCAGACCATACACATGCCATTGTCTGCGCAGAGGCTCTTATGGCAGGTAAGCACGTATATTGCGAGAAGCCCCTTACACGTACCGTTTACGAATCCCGTCTGCTGACCAAGTTGGCTGCCAAGGCTAACGTTGCTACTCAGATGGGTAACCAGGGTGCAAGTGGTGAAGGTGTGAACTTGGTATGCGAGTGGATTTGGAATGGAGAGATTGGTGAGGTTACTCGAGTAGATGCATTCACCGATCGTCCTATCTGGCCTCAGGGTCTGGAGCATCCTGCAGAGGTTATGCCCGTGCCTGATACACTCAACTGGGACGCATTTATCGGCCCTGCTCCCAAGCGTGACTACAACTCTATCTATACTCCTTGGAACTTCCGCGGATGGTGGGATTTCGGTACAGGTGCTTTGGGTGATATGGCTTGCCACATCCTGCATCCCGTCTTCAAGGCTCTTGACCTGAAGTATCCTATCAAGGTTCAGGGTTCTTCTACTCCTTTGATGGCAGAGTCTTGCCCCAACGCTCAGATTGTGAAGTACACCTTCCCTGCTCGTGAGAACCGTCCTAAGGTGGCCATGCCTGAGGTTGTTGTAACATGGAGCGATGGTGGTATCCTTCCCTTCCGTCCCGACACCTTGCCTGCTGGTAAGGATTTGAATGTAAGTGGTGGTGCAGCCATCTTCTATGGCACCAAGGACACTCTGATTGTTGGTTGCTATGGTGAGAGACCTTATCTCCTGAGTGGTCGTGTACCCAATGCTCCCAAGGTGTGCCGTCGCGTGACTGAGTCACACCAGAGAGATTGGATCCGTGCTATCAAGGAAGATCCCGCTACACGTGTGAAGACTTCTTCTGACTTCAGCGAGGCAGGTCCTTTCAATGAGATGGTTGCCATGGGTGTTGTTGCCGTACGTCTGCAGGGCCTCAATCAAGTGCTTGAGTGGGATGGCGAGAAGATGCAGTTCACCAACATTCCTGAGAAGGCAACTGTTAGAAGTATGATTAAGGACGGCTTCTCTATTCATGACGGACATCCTACATTCAACAAGAAGTATACTGAGCCTGTCAACGCTCGCGAATTTGCAGCTGAGCTGATTAAGCCCAAGTATGAGAATGGTTATGTTCTGCCCGAGTTGCCTCAGGATTAAGAACAACGTTGAACATTACAGCTGATTTTTTAATGAAACTGAGAAATCTTATAGCAGCCGCCGCTTTGGTGGCTGCTATTGGTGCAAATGCACAAGGCATCAAATATGTGATTAATCACAACCCTGAGGTTGACCTGAATACACTGACGGTGGACAAGGATGGATACTACGTTCTGTTTGACGGAAAGAGTTTGGATGGTTGGCGTGGCTACCAGAAGGATCATGTGCCCAGCAAGTGGAATGTGAAGGATGGTAGCCTCCACTTCAATGGTCGTGGAGAAGGAGAAGGTGGCGATATCATCTTTACACATCGTTTCCAGAACTTTGTCTTCGAGGTGGAATGGAAGATTTCCGAGGGTGGTAACTCTGGTATCTTCTATCTTGCTCAAGAGAGTTCTACGGTAGGAAAGGATGGTAAGCTCAATCCCGAGCCCATCTACATCTCTTGTCCTGAATGCCAGGTTTTGGACAACGAGCGTCATCCTGATGCCAAGTTGGGTGCGGTTTTGGGTATTCGTCAGAGCACTTCTCTTTATGACATGATTCCTGCAACGCCTCAAAATGCCAATCCTGCAGGTGAGTGGAACAAGATTAAGATTGTGGTGAAGAATGGTAAAGTTACACATTACCAGAACGGAGTTAAAGTGCTGAGCTACAAATTGTGGGGAGAGGAGTGGATTAACTTGCTTCAGAGCAGTAAGTTCTCACAGAAGAATTGGCCCATAGCATTTGAACTGCTCAAGAACTGCGGTGGTGATGGACATAAGGGTTACTTCGGATTCCAGGATCATGGTGACGAGGTATGGTATCGCAATATCCGCGTGAAGGTTCTCAAGTAATTCACTTGTTCGTACAAGAAAACTAATTAAATAAGTAACGCAATGAAGAAAGTATTATTTGTAGCATGCGCTGCTCTTCTGACTTTGGCCAACAGTATGTCTGTAGATGCCAAGAAGAAGGAGATCTGTTTTCAGATGTATAGCGTGCGTGATCTTATCGGTGATCCTGGCAAGTATGCACAGAATCATG
>JBJFDX010000148.1:0-2346 GCA_051890235.1 Bacteroidaceae bacterium
TTCGCTTTTTACGGACAAGGATGGTAAGTTGCGTATCGTGTTTCATGCACACGATTCGGGGACTGCTATTCATCCTCGTTCTATGTATATTGGGACGGTCAAGTGTGCCGCTAATATCATGCGCATGGATAATACGGATGAGATGATTGTTCCTATATTGGGCAACCCGCCAAGTGCCGTGGAGGCTCCCTCTGGTCAGACATCTCTCACAGCCCAAAGCTTCTATACGCTTGATGGAGTGAGACATCCAAGACCCGTGGATGGAATCAATCTGGTGAAGCAGGGTGAAAAAGTGAAAAAAGAAGTACGCTAAAATTTTATTATTAATCAATTAAAAGCGAAAAGAGAAATGAAAAAGATTTATGCATTGGCTGCAGCAGCCGCAGTTGTGGTGTTCTCCTCTTGTGGAGGAAATACAGGAAGTAATGTCGCTCAAGAGGATTCTCTGGCCATTGATACCGTTGCAACCTTGGAGGAAACAGTCAAGGACTTGCAGGTTGAGTTGAACGAGAAACTGCAGAGTGGTGATGCTGCGGAGATCAAGGAAGCTATTGAAAAGGTTTCTGCAGAGGTTGAGGCTGCTTTGGAGAGTGGTGATCAAGAGGCTGCTAAGAAGTATGCAAGCCAAATAAAGGCTTTTGTGGATGAGAATACCGACAAACTGAAGGAATTGGATGTAAACACAATCACGGTGAGCAGTTTGATAGAGACTATCAAGAATCTGCCTGAGTCGGCAGAGGCGACGGCTGATGATGCCAAGAATGCGGTTAAGGCAGATGCTGAGGCTGCTAAGGAGGCCGCCAAGGAGGCTGCCGAGGCTGCAAAAGCGGATGCAAAAGCCAAGGCAGACCAGGCAGTGGAGGATGCAAAGACAAAGGCAAACGAGGCTGTTGATGAGGCTGCAAACAAGGCTTCAGAGAAGGCTGATAAGGCTCTTCAAGATGCCGCTGCTAAGGCAAAGGAGAAATTGGGTCTGTAACTGTTTATACTAAAGAATGGACAAAGAAGGTTATTGTATAAACAACCATAAAATATCGGAATATGAGGAACGGACGTATAATGCTATTCAGCTTGGCCTTGTGTCTTGTTCCGGGCTTGTCCTATTGTCAGGAATCCCTGCAGAGTGTCAAGATAATCAATCAGGTGGATTTTGCTCATGTGCACATCGAGGATGGCTTTTGGTCTCCTCGTCTGGCCCGGCATCTTGAGGCCACTCTGCCTGTTTGTATAGACCAGATAGAGAATAAGACGGGCAGGATACGCAATTTCGAGCGTGCTGCTTTGGGAAAGGGGGAGCATAGCGGCATCTTCTTTGATGATTCGGACGTATATAAGGCGATGGAGGGTATGGCTTATGCCCTGGCTACTCATCGGGATGCCGAACTGGAGGGTAAGTTGGATGAATGGGTGGACAAGATTGCTGCAGCCCAGCAACCTGACGGATACATCAATACGTATTACACTCTTACGGGTTTGAAAAACCGATGGACGGATATGGACAAGCATGAGATGTATTGCGCAGGACATCTGATAGAGGCTGGCGTAGCCTATTATCAGGCTACGGGCAAACGTAAGTTGATGGATGTGGGGATGCGTATGGCCGAACATGCTATGTCGCTTTTTGATGTGGGTAAGGGGCATTGGGTGCCCGGACACGAGGAAATCGAATTGGCCTTGGTGAAATTGTCCCTGGCTACGGGAGACAGACGATATCTGGATTTCGCCCATCACTTGCTGGAACAGCGTGGTCATGGCTATGGTTCAACAGGTGTTGCCGGACGATGGAATCCACATTTCTATCAGGATGGAATGCCCGTGAGCGAACTGTCTGTGATAAGCGGACATGCCGTCAGGTCCATGTATCTGTTTACAGGTATGGCAGATGTGGCGGCTTTGGACTCTACGACATCTTACGTGGAAGCACTCAACCGCTTGTGGGACAACGTGGTGGGTGCCAGGATGTATATTACCGGAGGAGTGGGGTCGTCTCGTCATAACGAAGGTTTTACCGAAGACTATGATTTGCCAAACAGGGAGGCATATTGTGAGACATGTGCTTCCGTGGGCATGGTTTTCTGGAACCAGCGTATGAATCAGTTTACGGGTGACGCAAAGTATGCCGACGTGATGGAGCGATCCATGTATAACGGAGCCTTGGCTGGAATCTCTTTGCCGGGCGATAAGTTCTTCTATGTGAATCCATTGGAGTCGGACGGCAATCATCATCGTCAGGAGTGGTATGGGTGTGCTTGCTGTCCCAGTCAGATTTCTCGCTTCCTGCCCTCCGTCGGCAATTATATCTATGGTACATCCAAGGATGCTGTATATGTCAATCTCTTTGTTTCC
>JBJFDX010000149.1:0-2344 GCA_051890235.1 Bacteroidaceae bacterium
ACCTCTTTCTTATAGTCAGCGTACTCCTCGCTCTTATATTCCGAGTAGTTCATCTGCTTGCACAGGTTGATCATCTTCTTGAAGTAATCAGTCACCTCGAGGAAAGTCTCAAACTGATAATCGTCCTTATCACATATCTCGGTGACCAAATTGAGCAATTCCTCCTGACGAGCCAAAGGTGTCATAGCATCCACCTCATCAAAAGCGTCTTGCTGCAGGATGACAAAATCAATTACCTCACTCTTCCAGAAAGTCACATGATACTCAACGGGAACACCATCATCTCCCAGGATATTGATTTGCTCAGCAATCTCCTTACCTCTCTGCATACGTGTCTTCAACTTCAACACCTTAGGAATCCAATCAGCATTGATGTGATTGCTTATGTATTCTGAGAACTCAGGATATTCCAGATACTTGGAATAGGAGTCAATAGGATTCACGGCAGGATAACGCTTCTTATCTGCGCGGTCTTGCTCCAAGCCATAGAAGCAACGAGCAACCTTCTTGGTATTCTCGGTAACGGGTTCCTTCAAGTTACCACCAGCAGGTGATACGGTGCCAAGGAACGTTACAGAACCCACCTGACCATTACGCAAACGTACATATCCTGCACGACCATAGAAATTTGAAATCAATGCTCCGAGATCCATTGGGAAAGCATCGGGGCCAGGCAATTCCTCCATACGGTTACTCATCTCACGCAATGCCTGTGCCCAACGAGAAGTAGAGTCTGCCATCAAAAGAACACGCAATCCCATTGAGCGATAGAACTCAGCCATTGTCATGGCAGTATAGACAGAGGCCTCACGCGCAGCAACCGGCATATTACTGGTGTTTGCAATAATGATGGTGCGCTCCATCAGTTTGCGTCCTGTATGAGGGTCAACCAGCTCGGGGAACTCTGAGAAAATCTCCACAACCTCATTGGCACGTTCACCACAGGCAGCAATAATCACGATATCTGCCTCGGCCTGCTTGGAGATTGCATGCTGAAGTACGGTTTTTCCAGTACCAAAAGGACCAGGAATAAAACCAGTACCTCCCTCTACAATAGGATTGAATGTATCAATAGTACGAACACCCGTTTCAAGAAGTTTGAATGGGCGAGGCTTCTCAGCGTAGTTGGTCAAGGCAAACTTCACAGGCCAATGCTGTACCATATCCACCTTGATCTCATTACCTTTTTCATCCTCAAGTACAGCCACCACATCATGTATTCTGTACTTGCCCGCAGGAACGATACTCTTGACAATTGCAAAGCCTTCCAACTGGAAAGGAGCCATAATTTTCAGAGGCTGATGATTCTCTTCGACCTCACCCAACCAATCACTCTCCTGCACACGATCGCCCACCTTGACAATGGGTGTGAAATCCCATTCGCGGTCAGCGTCCAACGGCTCTGTATACTGACCTCTCTTGAGGAACACGCCCTCCATTTTGTCAAGGTCATTTTGCAGACCATCATAATTCTTGCTAAGCATTCCAGGACCCATCTGGATTTCGAGCATATGGCCAGTAAACTCTGCCACAGAGCCCACTTTCAATCCTCGGGTACTCTCGAACACCTGAACATAGGCGTCCTGCCCTGTGACTTTGATTACCTCTGCCATCAGGCGGTCGCCTCCTGTTTCTATGTAGCATATTTCACCTTGCATCACAGGTCCGTCCACACGGATTGTGACCATGTTTGAAACCACGCCACTTACAGTTCCTTTTGTCATGTTATATGCTTTTTATTATTTACTTCTGAATGAATTCATCGGGTACACGAGCCTCCGACCGCAGGTTCTCAATAATCTGTCGGAATGTATCCTTACCAGTCTGGACATCCAGTCGGGCCCACCTATACTGCATTTCCAACTTGCAATGGTAGGCAAAGATGGCATCAATGGAGAATGGATTGAAGAACGTGTGCTCATCCAACCAAAGCCACTTGAATGCATCTATCATTTTCTCCTTCTTTACAGGATCTTCCTCATCCACAATCTTCATGAGTTCCTTCACATAGTCGTACTCATGAGTAAGATCAAAATCCCGTGTCTTGTTCTCTCTGATCATCTCCTGCACTTCTCCATCTCCCTTGATGTAATCTGACACATTCCATCCATTCTTGCGAGCAATCATGGCTGTGAGAATGTTTGTCACATCAAGGTTTAGCTGATACCAATCTCTTATCATCCGATTGGAACAAGTGGTAATCACATAGTTCAAGAACTGATAATCCAACTCATCCTCCGGGAAATAGCCTTGCTTACCTTTGTTGTAGCTGTACTCTCGGGCAAAGATACTCATAAAGGAAGGGAAACGATGAACATTGAAGTTCATCTCTCTTGCACTTGTC
>JBJFDX010000150.1:0-2342 GCA_051890235.1 Bacteroidaceae bacterium
AACGTCTGCTGCCTTCAGGCAGTTGAGAGCGCGAACACTGAGGTTCATGTCCACAAGGCGTGTCTTGAGGAGCTGGCGCATGTGGAGCACTTCCTCATCGAAGTCCTGGTTGACATCAAGACCCGTATCCTCAAACTGTATCTTCTCGTCGGAGAAGAGCATGAAGTGATAGATAAGAATCTTGGCTGCCTCCTTGAGTGCGTCCTTCGGGTGTATGGAGCCGTCCGTGGTTATTTCGAGGATGAGCTTGTCGTAGTCGGTCTTTTGCTCGACACGCGTTGGCTCTACCTGGAACTTAACGTTACGGATAGGGGTGTAGATAGAATCGATGGCGATTGAGTTAACATCGGTGCAGTACTCACGGTTCTCATCTGCAGGTACGTATCCACGACCTTTGTTGATAGTGAGAGTAATCTGCATTGAGGCCTTTGAATCTAAATGACAAATCACCAAATCGGGGTTTAACACTTCAAATCCAGTCAGATACTTATTGATATCCCCTGCCTTGAACTCTGTTGAATTCTCCACAGTGATAGTAACTTTCTCATTCTCGAATTCTTCTACTACTTGCTTGAATCTTACTTGCTTCAAATTCAAGATGATATTTGTCACGTCTTCCTTGGCACCAGGGACAGAAGAAAACTCCTGCTCTACGCCTTCAATACGTATTGTATTGATGGCGAAGCCCTCAAGTGAAGAAAGAAGGATGCGGCGAAGAGCGTTACCGATGGTAACTCCGAAGCCTGGCTCCAACGGACGGAATTCGAACTTGCCGAACCTGTCTGTTGACTCCAACATCACGACTTTGTCAGGTTTTTGAAATGCTAATATCGCCATTATGAATTTAATGATTATTTAGAGTACAACTCAACGATTAACTGCTCCTTGATATTCTCAGGAATATCCGCACGCTCTGGACGATGGAGGTACTTACCGCTCTTTGTGGCGTTGTCCCACTCTATCCATGGATACTTGCTGTGGTTGAAACCAGCAAGCGCGTCCTCTATTACCTCAAGGGACTTGGACTTCTCGCGAACAGCGATAACCTGACCAGGCTTAACCTGGAAAGACGCAATGTTTACTACGTTGCCATCAACAGTGATGTGCTTGTGACCAACGAGCTGGCGAGCTGCACGACGTGTAGGAGCGATACCAAGACGGTAAACTACATTGTCAAGGCGGCTCTCGAGGAGCTGAAGAAGAACTTCACCCGTTACGCCTTCTGCCTTTGCTGCCTTCTCAAACATATTACGGAACTGACGCTCAAGCACACCATACGTGTACTTTGCTTTCTGCTTCTCAGCCAACATGACACCATACTCTGAGGTCTTGCGACGACGGTTGTTGCCATGCTGTCCAGGAGCGAAGTTTCTCTTGGACAAAACTTTTTCTTTACCGAGGATGGCTTCACCAAAACGACGGTCGATTCTTGATTTCGGGCCTGTATATCTTGCCATAATATCTTATGAAATACTTTTAATGTGTTGGGAATGATTATACGCGACGGCGCTTTGGAGGACGACAGCCGTTGTGGGGCAGTGGTGTAACGTCGATTATCTCCATTACCTCGATGCCGCTGCTGTGGCACGCACGGATAGCGCTCTCACGACCGTTACCCGGACCCTTCACGTATGCCTTTACCTTGCGCAGGCCAAGGTCATACGCTACCTTCGCACAGTCTGTCGCAGCCATCTGGGCTGCATAAGGGGTATTCTTCTTGCTACCACGGAAACCCATCTTACCTGCAGATGACCAAGAGATAACCTGACCCTCTGAGTTCGCAAGGCTTACGATGATATTGTTGAAAGAACTGTGAACGTGAAGCTGACCGACTGCGTCAACCTTTACGTTTCTCTTCTTGTTTGTTGCTTGTTTCTTTGCCATGACTTGTAAGTGTTTTCAAAGTTAATGTATTCAGATCTCGAATGAGATAAGAACATTGACATTCTTAATTACTGATTCTTAATCCTTAAATTACTTTGTGGCCTTCTTCTTGTTAGCAACAGTCTTTTTCTTACCCTTGCGGGTACGTGCGTTGTTCTTGGTGCTCTGACCACGAACAGGAAGACCATTACGATGACGGATGCCACGATAGCAGCCAATATCCATCAGACGCTTGATGTTCAACTGAATCTCTGAACGGAGATCTCCTTCTACCTTGAATTCAGCGCCGATAATTTCACGGATCTTGGCAGCCTGGTCATCGCTCCACTCGCAGACCTTCAGGTCGCGGCTTACACCAGCCTTATCCAATATCTTTGCTGAACTACTTCGACCTATACCATAGATGTAGGTCAATGCGATTTCGCCACGCTTGTTCTGGGGCAAATCTACTCCAACAA
>JBJFDX010000151.1:0-2339 GCA_051890235.1 Bacteroidaceae bacterium
CTACAAAGGTATGTGGGGTAACGTGAAGGAGGATATGGCCAACTACGTATGGCAACTCACCGAGAACGAAGATGGCACCATTGATATGTACAACGTAGGTATGGAGGCACGCTTCAATATTGTAGATGCCAATGCCACATTGTCTGAGACTGGTGACAAACTGATGAAGTTTGACTTTGCCGGAAACGAGAACGGCAACACCATTTTCTACATCCGTGAGGCATCTACAGATCGCGGAGGCAACAACTATCTGCACCAGTGGTATCACAACAAGGGTACACAAAAGGAGGACAAGCCTCTTTG
Organism: Bacteroidaceae bacterium; assembly: GCA_051890235.1. Taxonomy (GTDB): domain Bacteria; phylum Bacteroidota; class Bacteroidia; order Bacteroidales; family Bacteroidaceae; genus Physcousia. Next base: position 304 of record JBJFDX010000151.1, read on the forward strand.
CCTCTGGAAGGGTACATTTGACCTGGGCGAACCCTATGAGACCGACAAAGGTACCAGTGAATGGTATCTGGAGCCCGTCAGCGAAGAGGAAGTACAGGCTCTGGTAGAGGCATTTGCTCCCATCAAGAACCATGACCTGCTGGTGGAACAGAACGCAGCACTCCGTGCAGAGGTCAAGGACGCCATCTTCAAGGCTAAGGATCAGGGTAAGAAGCCTCTCCTCACCTCAGGTGAACAGATGACCTCCATCTGGAGTCAGAACAGAGATGGAAACAGCACCGATGGCGGCAACCTGATTGACGGTGTGCTCATCGATGGTGATGCCGGAACCTATTGGCACAGTATCTGGCAGAACAAGGGTAACTATCCCGAACTGACTGGTGATCCCTACATTCAGATTGCTGACATGAGCGAACTGGTGGGCGAAGCCATCATCTACGTAAAGCGCCGTGCCACTGATAATGGTCACTCTGTGGAATACACACTCAAGGGCTCCAACGATCCCGAGGCCGCAGATGAAGATTGGGTTACCATGGCTGTTGTACCTCTGGGCAACGCATCCAGCGGTCAGGAGTACACCACGCCAGTCATCAATGTGGGCGACACCCCATATTCTAATATACGCGTATACAGCACCAACAGCAGCGTTGACTACATGCACGCAGCAGAATTGCAGATTTATGTACTGACCGACAATCCAAACTCTCAGTTCGTAGCTCTGGGCGAGTTGGCCACCAATCTGGAGAAGACATATTTGGAGAACATCGCTGTGGAGGATGCAGATGTCACCCTCGAACTTTACAACGCACTGAAGAATGCATATGATGCCTTCCGCAGTGGTATGTGTGATCCCGCTGAGATGCGTGCCATTCTGGCTAAGTATGCCGACACTGCCAAGGGCATGACCGAAGGTACCAATCCTGGCCAGTGGGCAGATACCAAGGCATTTGAGACTTTTGACAACCTCTACAAGGAGGCTGAGGCATACAACACCGCAGGAAAGTACACACAGGCTCAGCTTGACCGTTATGCCTTAGAAATTCCTCTTGCTGCCGCCAACTTCATGGCAACTGCCAATGCACCCAAGGCCAACACTTGGTATCGCATCAAGTTCGCACCGGAAGAACTGTATGACGCCAACGGATGGGATAAGGGCAACGCATCTGATGAAGCTGAGGACACCAAGGCTCCCCTCTTTGGTAACTATCTGGCACCCGGCACCAAGCAGTTGAATGAAGAAGCTGGTTATTATGACTACTGGACAATCCCAACAGAGGACGTACGCGAAGGCACAAATATGTGTGTATTTGACAATGCTGAACTCGAGGATGAGCCCAACGCTTCCATGTTCCGTTTCATCGAGGTGGACGCTCCCCTGTCTCCTGTCAACGAGTTCCAGAATGTAATGAGTAACGCCCGTCAGGCTATCAAGTTGGCAGCCAATATCACTGTAGGCGAGCCTCTCATCAAGGACGCCAAGCAACTGTCAAGTAATGCCAGCGACCAAGCAGAAGGTAAGTTCATCGAGTATCTGCTTGACAACAATATCAATACCTTCTGGCACAGTGACTGGCATGGGGTAGCAACCGCTCCTCACTATCTGCAGGTATCCTTCACAGAACCCGTATCAGGCATTATCGAAGTGGATATGACCCGTCGTCAGGGTGCAGGCAATGGTGATGTGCTCAACATGTACGTAACCGCCAGCAACGATGGCGAGAACTGGGATAAGATTGGATACATCTATCTGCCCTTCGTCAACGTAGGCGAGCAGGTTTATTCTACTCCTGTCGACCTGAATGGCTCTTACACCTACCTCCGCTTCACGCTCACTCAGAGAAGAGGTGATGACAAGAACTACGATCCATTCGGTGATGATCGCACATACTTCCATGCTGCTGAGTTCCAGATTCGTCCTGTGACTGTGACTGGTGCAAGCGAGAATGTGATTGCCCTGCACAACACCATGAGAGAACTGAACAAGGTGCTTGTCAAGAATCTCACTGGCGCTGATTACACCACACTGGCAACTGCTT
>JBJFDX010000152.1:0-8482 GCA_051890235.1 Bacteroidaceae bacterium
ATACCCCTTCTTGTTATCATCACCTTCAGCCTTGCTCAACGGTTGTATCTTACAGTCGTACAGAATCTTCCCTGTGAAGAGCGGAACATTCAGCTTACCGTTGAACCCGAAGTTGTTGAAGTCATTCTGGAGAACATCAACATATATGGAGTCGAGTGAGAAAGAGAAACCGCCAATGGTGCCTTCGTCACCGGCCGAGTAGTTGATCAGGTTGGAGAAACCAGCCGTGAGCGAGCAACCCGATTTGTCGATAATCATGTCCTCGATGAACATGCTCATGCGGTCACCATTACCTATAGTGATGGACTTGGGCAAGGAAGCCCCTACCCTGCTGATGTATACGCCCTGCCAATTCTCTATTGCCTCTGGATCAACCTGAGCCTCCTCCCAGTCATAATCGTCGGGGAATGTGTTCCGGGTACAGGTGGCATCATTCTGATTGGACGAATGGTCGATTACCACCTTGCACTCGTCGAATGTGAAGCCGGGCAGCGACTCATGCTCAAAGGCATTGAGGGTGGCCGAACCAATCCAGTCATCCCATGAGCGTATGGTTGCCAGAACATTGAGGATAGGTTGCTCCTCGGTGACATTCCCCAGGTCATCCACCTTCTTCAAGTTCGGCATCGCCATGTCTATCTCTGCCGTCAGCTCGGCAAACTTGTTCTCGCTCCACACCAAGTAGCAACCATTGACCGGTTCGACCACATCTGTTGGAGCCTTGAACGTCATGGTAAAATCCGATTTCGGGTCATTCACCGTGAAGTCCTTGAGCAGGGCTACAGTACCACCCTCGGGTATCAGGCTCTTAGGGCTGATGCACATACGTGGGGCGCCAAAGACAAGTATCTGGCCCTTTGTAGCCTCAGTCTCGGGCACCACGAAGGTACCTATGAGGTCCATAGAGGCATAGGTAGGTGCAAACTTCATGGTGTTGATCTGGATTTTGACCGGCGAAGGATTATACTTCTCTGGTATCTCCAAGGGGAAGCCCACATCCTTTATGGTACCGCCGTCCAGCAGATTCTCCATACGGGCATATCCCTCAGTTACCTGCTCATAGTAACTTGCCAGATTAATTTTCTCAGCCAATCCCTTTACCTGACCTGTAAGTTCATTCTGCAAATGGTCCGCATAGGGTATGCCGGTATCACCTATGAGGTTGTCTATGCCCCAGTCGGTAAACAAGGTATCCACGACGCCCGAACTTGTCATCTTGCTGTCAGGAGCTTTGTCGGTAAGCACCATTCCGGCAATCACCTGGTTGTCGGTATTGATGACTATGGAGTCGAACTTCACACACAACTCCCACGTGATATCCAGTAACGGAGTCCAGATGACATGACCTGTACCCTTGATGGCACCAGGCGAACTGAGGTCGGAGAGTGTACCGTCAAGCACCAGGTCATATTCGCCCACCGTCACCGTCTTGCCCTGCAGGTCGGAGGCCTTCATGGTCGTGGGCCTCATATTGTCCAGTTCCACCTGATTGGCACATTGGAAGTAACGTTTGCTGAAGGGCTCTGTCAAGGCAAAGTCCACCACATTGATGCTATCATTGAGGAATACGGCAGCGGTATCGTTGACGGCTTTGGGCATGACACGCAGCAGCAGATAGTCATTCTTCTCCACCTTTCCCTCCAGTTCCGACCACCGGATAGTATCAATCATAACCTCCAGTCCCCTGCGTGCGATGACAGGCTCCTGTGCCAGCATTTCCTCACGCTCCATGTAGTCCTTGGCCCTGAAGAGTTCAAGGTCGTAGGTAAACCTCACGCTATCTGCCCTTACATCTCCATGTCCGCCATAATATTCGGGCTTTTCCCACTTCACTGCCAGGTCGGTATTGATATAGCGCTTGCGTGCACCCTCATTGCCTGTAAAGCTGGGTGTGACGATTTCGGGATTGACGAAGTTGTTGACCGTATCCCTGTATGACATACTGCCCGTGCCCTCATCCTCGTCTCCCTCGCGGAAGTAGACGATAGCCGGAACCGACTGTCCCTGGCTCTCATAGGTATAGGCCTTGCCCGTGCTTGATGTATCGGGGATGGCATATACCCTCATGACATAGAGCATACTGGAGTCAGCCTTATCCATGAATTCAGAGGGCAACTGAAACTCGGTGTCCGTGATGCCGCTCTTCTCGTAGAGGGGCTTCAGTTTCTCCACAGCCTTCATGGTTCCCTCCAGATTGGGTTCGTAGTCTTCTGTAGGCTCCACAATCTTTATCTTGTAGGAGAAACTCACCTCATCACCTTTTGCTCCCGACATCTCAGGTGCCGTCCAGCTGATGAGAGGCTTCTTCCAGCTTACCCTCGACCCAATGTGTGTGGTCATCTCGCTCACAGGCTTGGGTGTGGTGAAGCGCGGAACGGAATAAGTGGTAGGCTTTTCGGAATCCATGAATGTGATGAAGGCCGGTTCGCTCTCACCATTCCGGAGCATGGCGACAGACACCATATCGGCCTCATTGCCCTGCAGACGGGCTGTAACACTCAGGATATATCCGGCGGACAGATCAAGTTCCTGGAATAGGCTGGCAGGCAGTTCCATAGATGTACCCTTGACACCTGTCTTGGCATACACAGGCTCCAGTTCATCGAGGGCACGCTTCATGTCCGTGCTGTTCACCTCATAGTCCTCGGTAGGCTTCACGATTCTGACATCATAGAGGAAGCTGAGCGATGCAGGCAGTTTGCCTGCCACATCTGGCACGCTCCATTTCACAACAGGACTGCTGGAATAAATGATCTCGCTATTCTTTCGGCTGGCGCCCTGAGCAACCTTCACATATTCGTCATAAGACCGTGGCGAAACCAGAACGGGAGGCGACACAAGTGCCGCGGTAGAAGTAAAGAGCGATGGCAGAGAACGACCACCTTCGGCAAAGCTGTACTTCTTGTAAGCACCGGCCGTGGTGTCGGGGATAGCCACCACTTCCATGGCATACATATTCTTGTTCTCAAACTCGTTGACTACAGAGACAGGAAGCGTGAACTGCGTGGCATCAATGAGCGGACTCTCATAGAGAGGTTTCTCCTTGGAGAGAGCATCTGCCAAACCCTTTCCACTCATCTCGTACTCCTGGATATAGTTGACTATCCTGATTCTATACCTGAAATTTACCTTCTGCGAAGTATTGCCTGTAGTCTGGGGGGCAGTCCACTTTACCGTGGGCTCCGAGGGTGAGAAGGTTGCATATTTGGTGGAATTAAGTCCGTATGGTTCTGGCGAAACCAGTTTAGGAACGCCGTACTCGGTCGTTGGAGCGGCCACTCCTGCACTATAGTCCTTGATACGGAACAGGCGCAGGTCACTCATGCCCTCGTTGAGCACATGAATGTAGTCCAGACTGCCGATTTGGGTGGAGTTGGACCGCGCCGTGACCCGTGCCACATAAGTTTCTGTTGTGGACAGGGTGTTGATAATATGGGTGGGTATCAGGCACTGAGGCATGGTGAGTCCGTTGACCTGATAGACCACGGGATCCTTTTCGATAGCCACGTCAGGAGTCTGCATGCCCGTGAGTTGTACAATCTTGATGTCATAGGTGAAGGTACGGGCCGAAGGATTGCAGTTTATGATAGGAGCCATCCACTGGAACATGGGGTATTGCTTGGAGAGCGAGTACACACCCATCTCCCCATCCTGCACGTTGGGTGCAGTCCATTGTGGCGGTTGTGCCTCATAGCATACGTTAAAGGAACATCTGCTCGTATTGGGATTGTTGACCAACTGGGGTGTGGCAAGCAGAGGATCCCACTTGTAGGCATGCAGCATCAGCTCGTAACTTCCCTCGGGCAGATTGCCAAACGAACCCGACAACACATCGTCAAACAAGTTGGCAGGCATCTGGATATCATCGGAAGTGACATGATTGAAGAGCGTACGCATCTCCACGGCATCGAGTATCTTCGACTTTCCCGCAGGAATCACTATAGGTTGTCTGGGGATATGCGGTCCGCCAGGAACCACAATCTCTATATCATTGGCAGGAGCTATCTGCCTCAGAGTAGCTCCGAAGTACACCAGTTGGTCTTCCCCACTGTTGTTCATCAGGGTGACAGAGAAATACTGACCCGTATTGGAAAGATACAGCATCACCTGAGGCGGCAGGATGTTACGTACGGGCTTGATGTTGACGACGACCTCCTGAGCCTGCACCATCAGGATGCCCAGGATGGTCACGAACAATGATAGTATGAGTCTGCGTGTCTTCATATCTTATTCTCTGCTTTCTTGTCTGCTTTCTTCTTTATTTCCAACAGGGTGAACGTGTACAGGTAGTTCAGCGAGAGACGGATGTCAGTACCATCCAGTGACGAGGTGGTCTTGGTGATATTGACATCACCATATTTGCTGAACGATGCCGAGGCACTGAACGAGTGTACCTTCTTCAGAGTATAGCTTGCGCTGAGGTCAAGAGCCATGGAGAGGCTCTTCGATGTGTGCTTCACATGGTTGTAGCACAGGGATACCGTGGCCGAGGTGTTGAGGTTCTTCTCCTTCAGGAATCCACGGCTTGTGGTGAGGGATGCCACGTCAGAGGTGTATTGGGTATTGAAGCCCTTGGTCTGCTGGTGACTGAGTGAGGTACAGAAGTCCATCTCCCAAGGCTTCACTCCGATGGTATACGAAGCTCCCAAGGCTCTGGTATCCACATCGGTCAGGCCAATGGAGAATTTGTTGAAGTCTCTGTTCTGGGTATAGTTGAGCGATACCGACATGCTGTGGTCCAGCACTTCTCCGCTGATGGAGTACGAGGGCATGAGGCTGTAGCTATGCAGCACGCGATGCACCCGGGTGGTATCGTTCACCCGGGCTGTGCCATCGGTCTGCCTTTGCAGATATCCGTTATACATGGCAGCCACATTGAAGTTACTGCCTATGCGGTAAGAGGCCATCGCAGAATAGACGTAGCCCGAGGTGGTATAGAGCTGATGATTTGACAGGTTGTCCTGCTGTCGGGAGAAGGAACCCGAGAGGGACAGGTTGCGCAGCGGGGAGGCACTCATGTTGACACCCAGGCTGTGATAGTTGTTTGAGGTATAATAGGTACCGAGCGAAGTATAGTCGGGCTGGATAATCTTATAGAAGAAGGATGTGTTGAAGCCTCCCAGGGAGAGCGTCATGGAGGCATCACCGGCAAACCTCACGGATGAGGTATAGCGTGCCTCGAAAATCTTGTCGAAACGAGTTGCTTCGCCCGTCATCACCTTGGGCGACTCCTTGTCGGCCGTAAAGGCTGATGTGGCGATATTGGATGAGAAAGAAAGGAAATTCTTGATGCGGAACATTCCCTTCAGGCCCACCACGAGATTCTCTTGCGGGCGGTACATCTGTCGCCAGTATTCGTCAATACTTCCGGGCGCATCATAGGCCCTGAGGAAATACAGGTCGATGGCATTGCCACCACTACCATATCCAGCGCTGAAGCCCCAGCCAACGCGACGGTATTGTGCTTTTCGTGGATTAGGATCCTCGGGATTGTCATTGACAGCCTTACGCAGGATGCCATAGAAAGCCGAGGCGCGGAACTTCTTGTCACGATATTCGAGACCTACTCCGTTGAACGACATGTTGAGTATGTAGGAACTGAAGGGCATGGACGACCGGCCTAAATGTGCCGTGAAATTCTTATACCTCGGAGTAAGGTTGAACGAGAACTGCGGATAATTGAAGTTGAGGTTGTCGTTGGAATAGTACACGGAGAAAGGCATAGAGAAACCGTATATGCTGATATTAAGGTTGGCATATACGCTATTGCTCAATGGTGACATATAGCCATTGCCATACGACGAATGGTAATATGTGTTCTGCGTACCTATGGAACCTGTGATGATCAGCGGGTCGCTCTTGCCTATCTGAGATATGTCCTGAGCCTGCAGCATACAAGCAGCAAAGGCACACGCCATACAGGTAATGGTGCGTACCGAAAGCCGCCTGAACTCTTCGTGCCAGTGGGGATTGGTAAATCTCATGTGTGCTGTGTATTATATATACAATAAGGTATAAAGAGGCCACTGCCCCGCGCCCCCGCAGGGGCAGCGGCCTTCAGGATAAAGAGCTTTAGCGGTTACCAACCACAACCTTCCTGGTAACCACGCCATTAGAGGTGGTAACCTTCACAATGTAAGTTCCAGCTGTGAGATCAACTGGTGCCACCATCTGTCCGTCGATGCTGTATACCTTCACATTCTGTGCGCCCTCAACCACAATGTTGCCAGCAGCAACGCGGATGGAGATGGCCTCGGAATTGCAGACCTCACGAATGCCTGTCACAGCGTCATCAAACATCAACGGCTGGGTATAGGTACCCAAAGTCTTGGTGAACGATACGGATTCCTCCAGAGGCAAGAAGTCGCCTGTGGTGGTATCGAAGAGCTTGAAGGTGACGGTCTCACGGTTCTTTCCGTTCACGGTGATGAAGAAACGTCCGTTGATCATCTTACCCTCACCACGGCACTCATCGCCTACGAAAGCCCAGATGCTGTACTGTCCGTCCTCAACCTTGTCGCTCAGACTGGCTATGATGGTCATGTTGTCAGCATACTGACGATAGTTGTAGGTCAAGTCAGGTCTCAGTTCCGGGAAGAGAGACTTTACCTGAGCAACAGGCTCGTACACACTCAGGTACCTATCAGCATTGATAGTGAAATTCTGAACTGACTCACCGGCATTGTAGATGAGGTAGCCCTGACCGGCATTCAGCGACTCAAGGGTGCCCTGCCATGACTGCGTACCTTCTTCTTCTGCGAATGTCATGAAGCCATTCTGTGCCACCACCTGACTACCAACAGGAAGAGCTACTTTACCAAAGATTTCCTGGAACGGATGGGACTTGCAGCAAGGATTGTTGAACCAGTTCCAACCCGGACGAAGTGTCACATCTGTTGAATTGTTGGTATACAGGTCTATTCCTTCTACCAGATAATCCAGATTTGTCTCGCTCTTGACATTCACCTTGTAGCAGGAAGATCCGTCAAGTGAAGTCAGGGTTCCAAAGAAGCCAAACTCAGGGTCGTTGTAAATAAGGTCGCTCTGTGAACGGATTTCCTGAGCATTGGTCAGATACTTAGGCATCACACCCTCGTTGATTGTTCCTGCATACAGGGATATCCAGTTCCATCCTTCCTCGGCATTGATATGCTGGGTAATCTTCACGGGCTGTGTGGCATCGTAGCCGCCAGCAGTTGCCGTGAGACGGCCTTCACCCACGAGCATCGGGTCGAGTGTCCAGGTGTTGGTGCCCTCAACACGTGTCAGGGTGAAGAGCGGACTGGCTTTCTGAGTGGTCTCGTCAATGAGGGCAGGAATGTCAAATTTCACATCCTCCAGAGGATAACCTTCCGGAACAGTGGTAATGGTGAGCTGATAGGTGTCCTCACAACCGATGGCTATAGCCTCGAAGGAGATGCTTGAGAGACCCTCGATGATATTGACACCGAAGCCGATGGTGAAGACATGTTCCTTGTTAGGCGTGAAGCTGCCTTCATCGTCGAAACCGCAGACCTGGTTGGTCATGGTTCCCTCGAAACGGGTTGAGCCGTAAGCCTGTGTGAGATACTGGTCGGTAGCCGTAACGCCACCATTGGTAATGCTCAGGATGGCATCGCCTTCGCCAGGGTTCTCAGCCCATGTAAGGTCGGTCCAGTAGTAAGGTCCGGTCTTGATATTTCCCTTGAGAATATCTGTGATATCATATGTGGTGATTTGGTCTTTTGGTACCTCAATGGCAAGAGGATCCATAGAAACGGAGAAGTACTGCTCTGTTGGCAGCTGGATGACCTGCACGGTGAGAGAAATGACGCTATTGGGAATATCACTATGACTGATATAGACAGTCGCTTCACCTTCGTCAATTGCGGTGATGGTACCATCATCATTGGTCTGTAACACGGGAGACTCACCATCGACTGGCTCCGCAACGGAATAGCTGATGTCTGACATGGGGTCGGTGGCATCTGCAGGTGAATATTGGAAGGTATAGGGCAGATATTGCTTCACTTCATCACCAAGGGCCACGGTAATAGCATCATAATTGGTTGTCAATTTTTCCACGGGCTTGCGGATGATGACGGTAACATTAACCTTTGCACCGGCATCGCAGGTGGCGGTCATGGTGTAGGTACCCACCTTGCTCGGTACCCACAGCACCTGGCTTGACGTCTCCTCTGCCTGCATCACGATGGCTTCTTTGTCAGAAGGAATCCATGTCACCTGCTCTGTGGCATCCTCTGGGGTTACGGTGATAATGCCGGAAAGCATCTGGGTGAGCGCGGCACCATCGTTGATGTTCACGGTAATGGTTCCGTCGGGATAATCCTGACTCAGCTCCAGGCCTGTGATGGGCTGGTTGACCACGACATTCGTAAATGCTCGCTGAGCACCTGCTGGAGTTAAGAAGGTGCTCATGCCAAGGTATGCTCCAGATGTCACCTTCAGACCTTCAAGAACTCCATTCTCTACCTTGATAAAA
>JBJFDX010000153.1:0-2314 GCA_051890235.1 Bacteroidaceae bacterium
CTCTCTTTGATATCAACATCGTCAAGGGAGAAGGCTGTAAGGTGTGGGATGACAAGGGGCAGGAATATCTGGACCTGTATGGCGGTCATGCCGTCATAAGCATTGGGCATTGCCATAAGCACTACGTCGAAAGACTGCAAGAGCAGTCCACCAAACTTGGTTTCTACAGCAACTCTGTCATCAACCGCCTTCAGGAACAACTGGCAGAGCGCTTGGGCAAGGCAAGCGGTTATGAAGACTATCAGTTCTTCCTTATCAACTCAGGGGCTGAAGCCAACGAGAATGCCATGAAACTTGCCTCATTCACCAATGGTCGCACACGCATCCTCTCAGCAGAGAAAGCCTTTCACGGACGCACATCTCTGGCAGTGGAAGCCACTCAGAATCCCAAGATTATTGCTCCCATCAATGACAATCATCACGTGACTTACCTGCCCATCAATAATCTGGATGCATGGAAAGCAGAGCTCGAAAAGGGCGATGTGTGCGCCTGCATAGTGGAGTGCATACAAGGGGTGGGAGGTTGCAATATGCTCACAGAGCAGTTTGCACAAGGTCTCTTGGAAGCATGTCACCAGAATGGAACATTCCTCATCTGTGACGAGATACAATGCGGATATGGCCGTAGCGGTAAGTTCTTCGCTCACCAATGGCTGGGCATACGTCCCGACCTGATTACCGTGGCCAAAGGCATCGGCAACGGATTCCCGATGGGAGGCGTTCTTATCTCCCCCACATTCAAGCCTGTTTACGGCCAGTTGGGTACCACCTTCGGAGGCAATCACATGGCATGTGCCGCTGCGTTGGCTGTACTTGATGTATTTGAACAGGAGCATCTGGTTGAGAATGCAGACAAGGTGGGCAACTACCTGATAGAACAAATCCGCCAGTTGCAACAACGTACAAGTCACATACAGGAAGTCAGAGGTCGTGGACTGATGATTGGTATCGTGCTGGATATCCCTCACAAAGAGGTTCGTTCGCGTCTCATCCACGAACAACATTGCTTTACAGGCTGTTCAGGAACCAATATTCTGCGCATACTGCCACCACTATGCCTCACAGAAAGTCAGGTAGATGACTTCATCAGTCGTCTTGAAAGAGTTCTTAATAACATTTGAACGTCCCCAACACATACAGACACATATACCATAATATATATATATAGATTATGGAAGACCACATCAAGCAAATAGGCGAGCGCCTCAAGGGACTGAGAGAGATTTTCGACATCCCTGCAGAGGAGGTTGCAGAACTCTGTGAAGTACCCCTGGAGCACTACCTGAAGATAGAGGCTGGCGAAGCAGACCCTTCAGTATATCGTTTGTCACGCATTTCCAAGCGCTACGGAATAGACCTGGACGTGCTCATCTTTGGTGAAGAACCGCGCATGAACGGCTACTTTGTCACACGCTCTGGCAAGGGTCCTGAGGTGGACAGAAACAACGAATACAAATACAAGAGTCTGGCCATGGGATTCCGGAACCGCAAGGTTGACCCATTCATTGTACAGGTTGACCCATTGCCTGATGAGAGGAAACACACCCAGAACACCCATGACGGGCAAGAGTTCGACTACGTGCTGGATGGCACTCTGGAAATAACCATTGAGGACAAGCCTATGGTTCTGGAACCTGGTGACAGCATCTATTTTGACAGCAAACGTATGCATTGCTTCCGTGCCCTCAATGGCAAGCCAGCCACCTTTGTCTGCATCATCGTATAAAGCAAGGAGGACAGAGAGATGATTGAGAGATTTCTGAAGCAGACAACCTTCTGCAGCGAACAAGACTTTGCCAACCATCTGGAATTCATCATTCCCGAGGATTTCAACTTCGCATACGATGTAATGGACGAGTGGGCACGTATCAAGCCCAACAGCATCGCACTCCTATGGACAAACGATAAAGGTGAAGAGAAAGTATTCACCTTTCGTGAAATACGTGAGTTGACCAATCGTGCCGCATCCTATTTCCAATCCATAGGCATCGGACACGGGGATGTGGTGATGCTCATTCTCAAAAGGCATTACCAATGGTGGATAGCCATGCTGGCCCTCAGCAAACTGGGAGCCATAGCCGTACCAGCCACACACATGCTCACGCACAAAGATATTGTCTATCGCAACAATAGAGCCTCGGTAAAGGCCATCATAGCATGTGGCGAGGAATATGTGCTTGAACAGATACAGAAGGCTCTGCCCGAAAGTCCAACCGTACGTACTCTGGTAAGTATCGGTCCCAAAGTGCCTGAAGGTTTCCATGACTGGATGAACGAGTGGACGAATGCTCCTGACTTTCAAAGACCCAACCAT
>JBJFDX010000154.1:0-2300 GCA_051890235.1 Bacteroidaceae bacterium
TATATTCTTGATAATGAAGAAATGTCACACATTGTTGATACCTCCGATGAATGGATTATGGAGCGTATCGGTGTGAAGACACGTCATATACTGAAACCGGAACAGGGCTCGGGAACATCCTATATGATGACCCGTGCCGTTCAGCAGTTGCTTCGTAAGACTGCTGTGGATCCAGATACCGTGGAGATGGTACTTTGTGCCACTACCACCCCTGATTATCATTTTCCTTCAACTGCTTCACTGGTGATCGGTAATTGTGGTCTGAAGAACGCCTTTGGCTATGACTTGGAAGCCGCATGTGCAGGATTCCTTTATGCCATGGAAGCCGCTGCCAATTATCTGCGTTCAGGCCTTTATAAGCGCATCATTGTGTGCGGAGGTGATCATATGTCGAGCATGACCAACTATCAGGATCGTAACACCTGTCCTATCTTTGGTGACGGAGCAGCATGCGTCATGATGGAGGCCACAACCGAGGATGTAGGACTTCTTGATGGATATTATCGTGTAGATGGCCAGGGTTATCAGAACCTGCATATGGCGGCAGGTGGTTCGGCTTGCATGCCCAGTCATGAGACTGTCGACGCACGTCAGCATTTTGTCTATCAGGAAGGAAGAGCCGTGTACAAGCATGCTGTACTCGATATGAGTTCAGCTGTCAAGACAATTGCCGAGCGTAACGGACTCAATGCTCAGAATGTGGACTGGGTGGTGCCTCATCAGGCTAATATCAATATTGAGAAATCTGTGGCTGCCCGTATCGGTGTGGATGAGGATCATGTGATGATCAATATCGACCACATGGCCAATACCTCAGGAGGCACTCTCCCCTTGTGTCTGTGGGAGTATGAACCTCGCCTTAAGAAAGGTGACAAACTGATCTTCACCGCTTTCGGAGCAGGCTTCACATGGGGAGCCAGTTATATGGTGTGGGGATACGATGGTGCTCCGGAAGCAGCCAAGGAACCTGCTCAGTTCTACAAGGAAGGCTTGATGAGCCGCGAGGAGTGGTACGAGATGCGTAAGAGCAACCAGGATAAATAATCTTGAGACAGGAAGTATAATGTTCAAGTCGGGATTCGTAAATATCGTTGGTAATCCCAATGTGGGTAAGAGCACATTGATGAACTTGCTGGTGGGAGAGCGTATCAGCATCGCTACCTTCAAGGCACAGACCACACGTCATCGTATCATGGGCATATTGAACACCCCTGACATGCAAATCTGTTTTTCTGATACACCAGGCGTGCTGAAGCCAAATTACAAGCTTCAGGAACAGATGCTTCAGTTCAGTGAAAGTGCTCTACAGGATGCCGATGTGCTCCTCTATGTGACGGATATGGTGGAGAAGCCTGATAAGAATGCTGACTTCCTCTGTAAGGTTGGCAGTATGAAGGTGCCTGTGTTGGTGCTGGTCAACAAGATAGATCTCTCTGATATGTCGGCTTTGTCCACAAAGGTGGAGGAGTGGCATGAGGTTCTGCCCGATGCAGAGATTATCCCCATCAGCGCTTTACATCGCTTCAATGTGGATGTTGTATTGCGTCGTATTCAGGAACTTTTGCCTGAGAATCCTGCTTATTTCGATAAGGACCAGTGGACAGACAAGCCCGCTCGATTCTTTGTGACGGAAATCATTCGCGAGAAGATACTTCTTTACTATGACAAGGAGATACCATATAGTGTGGAACCTGTGGTGGAGAAGTTCATCGAGGATGACAAGAGGATACACATCAATGCTGTTGTGTATGTCGAGCGTGACAGTCAGAAAGGTATCATCATTGGTCATCAGGGAGTGGCTCTCAAGCGTGTAAGCACAGAGGCGAGAAAGAGTCTGGAGAAATTCTTTGGAAAGAGTATCTATCTGGAGATTTTTGTAAAGGTGGATAAGGATTGGCGTAATAGCGATCGTGCTATGAAGGCCTACGGATATAATTTGGATTAATAAGGGAGATATGTCAAATATAGTAGCTATTGTGGGACGTCCCAATGTGGGAAAGTCCACGCTCTTCAACCGCTTGACGCAGACACGCCACGCCATCGTGAGTGACGAGGCTGGTACCACGCGTGACAGACAGTATGGTAAATGCGAATGGGCAGGAAAGGAGTTTTCTGTCATCGATACAGGTGGATGGGTGGTCAACTCTGATGATATCTTCGAGGAGGAGATACGCAAGCAGGTGGTACTGGCCACAGATGAGGCAGATGTCATACTTTTCCTGGTGGATGCTCACAATGGTGTTACTGACCTTGATGAGGCTGTGGCCAATATCCTCCGTCGAACCAAAAAGCCTGTGGTA
>JBJFDX010000155.1:0-2295 GCA_051890235.1 Bacteroidaceae bacterium
CCTGTAGCATGCCCTCACGCGGTCGGTCATGCAACCTCCGGGTAATCTTTTGCCTTCGTAACTCACGTTCAATACTCACGCCGATGGTAAGGCTGTTCAGATGAGGAGATTCCCTTTCGTCAATTTTGTTTTCCTGATAGTATTGTTGTATTTCTATGGCTCTGATAGCCCGTTTGGCAGTATCCACATCTGTTGTGTTATGAAGGGTTTTGTAGCTGCTGAGTATCTGAGTGAGTTCATCGAGTGATTTGGATGATAATTGTTGTCTGAGGATGGGATTTTCGGGGACTGGTACCATTTTGTAACTCTTGAGAACAGATTCGATATAGAGTCCTGTACCGCCACACAGGATGGGAAATTTGCCTCTGCTGCGGATATCATGATAAGCAGCCCAGAAATCCTGCTGAAACTGAAACAGGTTATATTTCTCTCCTGCATTGACTATATCTATCAGATGATAGGGAATTTGTGTGCCATTGATTGTATAGTCTCCCAGATCTTTTCCTGTTCCCAAGTTCATGCCGCGATAGACCTGTCGGCTGTCGGCACTTATTATTTCTGCATTCCCCATCTGGTAAGCCAGACGTGTGGCCAGGGTTGTTTTGCCCGAGGCTGTGGGTCCCAGTATGGTTATGATGTCATATTTCATGATGGCTGCGTGCTTTTTTCTCCATTCTGATTGTTGATGTGTGGCAAGGTTTTATCGCTATCTGTCTCTTGGTCCAGAAATACCGAGCCCTCCATGTCTGCCACCGGCTTTTTTTTCTTGTTTTCCTTGGCTCCGGCCTTCAGCAGGTTTTTTGCTGCTGTGATGATACTTCGCCCATCGCTGGCTGTAGTGGTCTTGAGCGCCGCCATCTTTTTCAGGGTATCGTTCATGGACGATTCTACATCCAGGAATCTGATTCCGAAGTCCTGAATGCGCTCTATCACGATGTTGGCTGCGTTCATCATCTCCTCTTGATTCTTCAGTTGCCTTACCTGAGTCCACATCATTTCCAATACCCTTAGGTTCATGTACATGCTTTGCGGTCCCAGAATCATTACGCCTTGGTCATAAGCTTCTCTCCAGAGTGTGGCATCGTTGAGTAAGGCCAGGCTGAGGGCACCCTCGATAGGAACGTACATGATTACGAAATTGAGTTTGTTGTATCCCGAGGGCAGATAACGTGAGTAATCCTTTCTGGAGAGTCTGTTGACCTGAGCGCGAACGCTTTCGATGTGAGCCTTCAGAAAGAGGGTCTTCTCCTCCTGAGTCTCTGCATTCATGTATCGTTCGTAGTCGGTGAGTGACATCTTGGCATCCACCACCACATGTCTGTTGTTAGGGAAATGTAGGATGAAGTCGGGTATCATGCCACGCCCCTCATCGTCCTTGATTGCTTTTCCAAATTGGTCTCTCAGCGTCTCCTGTGTGTCAAACTGTTCACCCTCGTGAAGTTCCATATCTTCAAGCAATTGCTTCAGTTTCAGCTCACCGAAGTTTCCTTGCACTTTGACTTCACCTGTGAGCGCCCTTGTGAGCCTGTCGGCAGTTTCTCCCAGAGCGGTACTCTTCTGCATATTGGCCTGAATGGTGGCATCCAGTCTGTTGAGTGCCAGGTTTTGCTGTTCTTTGCTTTTATCCAGGGCTTCTCTCATTTCCTTCAAACTTCTGTTGAGAGGGTCGATGATGAGTGACACCTGTTCGTGGTTCTTCGTAGCCAGTTCGGTAGCTCTTTCTTTCAGTATTCTCTCCGAGGTTGCCTTCATCTGCTCGTTGATCATCTGCGCCTGACTCTGTACCTGTTGCTGATTCATCTCCTTGATGGCCTTTATCTGCTCAAGGGCATTTTGCTTGACTGCCTCAATCTGTTTTTCATAGGCCTGCTTCCACTCATTCATCTGATTGTTCAGGTACAGGTCCTTCTCCTTCAGCATCTGCTCATATCGGTCATGTTCCTGATTGAGATGCTGCTTGGCAGACTCCACATGGGCACGCGCCACATCACGTTCAGCAGTCAGATTCTTGATAATCTCAGTTCCCTGGCTGATCTGCTGGTCCTTGTGAGCGAGCTCCTGCTGGAGTTCGTCTATCAGTTTCTTGTCCTCCTGCATGTCGTGACGGTTGGCCATCTTGCGCATTAGATACCAGTTGCCTGCGAGCATCAGCACCAGAACAGCCACCAGGATGATTATTGCAATTTCAGTTTTCATTGAGTTTACCTGTTTATCCTTTACCTTTTTACCTTTGCTGGCTCAAGTGGAGTCGGTACAAATTTACGATAATTTTCTGTCAACATGCTTGTTTCTCAG
>JBJFDX010000156.1:0-2294 GCA_051890235.1 Bacteroidaceae bacterium
GAGCAATTGACTCTTAATCAATGGGTCCAGGGTTCGAGCCCCTGAGGGCGTACAGGAAGCCGAGAGGCAAAGAAGGATGGACTTTTCAGAAGTTCATCCTTTCTTTCATTTTAGGCCAGTATCCCGCACCTGCTGACACACAAACATGGTGCAGGTGGGAGATGAGGTGAACTTGAACAGAAAATACACATATATAAATAATGTATAGGACTAAGACATGTGGTGAGCTCAGACTTGCCAACCTGGGCGAGAGGGTGACACTCGCCGGATGGGTACAAAGCATCCATAACCTGGGTGCACTAACCTTTGTTGACCTTCGTGACAGATATGGCATCACTCAGTTGGCCTTCAACGAAGATGCTTCAGAAGAACTTCGCCTAAAGGCTGGACACTTGGGACGTGAATACGTGGTGCAGGCTTCAGGACAGGTCATCGAACGCCACTCTAAGAATCACAATATCCCCACAGGAGAGATAGAGATTCTGGTGGATGAACTGATTATCCTTAACGAGAGCCTTGTGCCCCCATTCACCATCGAAGAGAATACCGATGGCGGCGACGACCTGCGCATGAAGTATCGTTATCTGGATCTTCGCCGGGCAAACGTACGAAAGAACCTCGAGTTGCGACACCGCTTTGCTTTTGAGGTGCGCAGATACCTTGACCAGCAAGGCTTCCTCGAGATAGAAACACCCATACTGGTAAACAGCACTCCTGAGGGTGCACGAGACTTCGTGGTACCCAGCAGAATGAACAAAGGACAGTTTTATGCCCTACCCCAGAGTCCACAGACACTCAAGCAGCTGCTTATGGTATCAGGCATGGACCGCTATTTCCAGATTGTGAAATGCTTCCGCGATGAAGACCTTCGTGCCGACCGTCAGCCTGAGTTTACACAGATTGACTGTGAAATGTCTTTTGTGGAACAGGAAGACATCCTGCAGATGTTTGAGGGAATGACACGCCATCTCTTCCACACCATCAAGGGAATAGACATACCTCAGTTGCCTCGCATGACCTGGGCTGACGCCATGAAATATTATGGTAGTGACAAACCCGACACCCGCTTCGGCATGAAATTCGTGGAACTCAAGAACCAGCAGCCAGACAATGCTTCACGTGAACTTGTAGAATCCATCTTCCCCGCAGGATTTGTCGTGTTTGACGAAGCAGCATATATCGGAGCCATCTGCTGTGAGGGACAAGCAGTTTACACACGTAAGCAACTCGACCAACTGACCGACTTCGTAAAGCGTCCGCAGGTGGGTGCCAAAGGACTCGTTTACGCACGCGTTCAAGAAGACGGTTCGGTGAAGAGTAGCGTGGACAAATTCTATTCTCAGGAAACCCTCACCCAGCTGCGTGATTGCATGAATGCAAAGCCTGGCGACCTCATCCTCATCCTGTGTGGTGATGATGCCATGAAAGTCCGCAAGCAACTCTGCGAACTCCGTCTGGAGATGGGTAACCGCATGGGACTGAGAGACAAGGACAAGTACTCATGCCTGTGGGTAATAGACTTCCCCATGTACGAATGGAGTGACGAAGAACAACGCCTCATGGCCATGCATCATCCCTTCACATCACCCAAGCCCGAGGATATCCCCTTGCTTGATACCGATCCCGCAAGTGTCAGAGCCAATGCCTACGACATGGTCATCAACGGAGTGGAGGTAGGAGGAGGAAGCATCCGTATCCACGATGCTAAATTACAACAGAAAATTTTCGAGATACTGGGCTTCACTCCCGAGCAGGCTCAGCATAAGTTTGGTTTCCTCATGAATGCCTTCAAGTACGGCGCTCCTCCACACGGAGGTTTGGCTTATGGGCTGGATCGCTTTGTAAGTCTCTTTGCTGGCCTTGACAGCATCCGCGACTGCATAGCCTTCCCCAAGAACAACAGTGGCCGAGACGTGATGCTGGATGCTCCTGGCATCATTGAGCAAGCTCAACTTGATGAGTTGGCCATCTCGGTCTGCCTGCCCGAATAAGGACACGCCTGCGTACATCTGCAGTACACGCTCCCACTACACACGGCTCTGCTTCCCATCCATATTCAGCATGAGAAGCAGAGCCGTTTCTGTATGAAGTCCCCCAACCCTCCGATAGTATATATATATATATATATGAGTACAACTAAGAATAGAAAAATCTGCCGAGTTTTGTAGTTTTGAAAAAATGGCAATAACTTTGCGCAGTAAAAGAATACGCAACAAATCACACATAGTATATAATCTTATGGGAGGCTTTTTTGGCACTGTAAAAAAATCCAGTTGTATTGCTGATTTGTTTTA
>JBJFDX010000157.1:0-2294 GCA_051890235.1 Bacteroidaceae bacterium
TGTCCACAAAGATGGAGCGGACAAACAAACTTATCATATGTTCCATTATTCTTTGATTTTGATTGGTATGTTACTTCTTTTCTTCTTTGTTCAGAGAACGGTGTGCCCATATGAAGCAACCCACAATGATGAGCGACATGGCAGGCATGACCATCATGCCATTGTTCATGTACCAACCACCATTCTCAACGTACCCACTCTGAGGAATGACATTGAAGCCAAGCAATGTACCGAAACCGAAGAGTTCACGAACGAAGCCTACGACAACCAGTACAAAAGCATAACCCAAGCCATTACCGATGCCATCAAGGAAGGAAGCCCAGGGGCCATTCTGCATGGCAAAAGCCTCGAGGCGACCCATCAGGATACAGTTGGTGATGATAAGACCCACATAGACAGAAAGCTGTACGCTCACATCATAAGCAAAGGCCTTGAGCACCTGGCTGACAATGGTTACCAATGCTGCCACAACCACCAACTGCACAATGATACGTATGCGGTTGGGGATGGTCTTACGCAACAAAGAGATAATCACATTAGCAAAAGCGGTGATGACAGTCACACTGAGACCCATCACAATAGCTGGCTCCAACTGAGAGGTAACAGCCAGAGCAGAGCAGATACCAAGCACCTGAACGGCAACAGGATTGTTCAGATTCAATGGGCCGGTGAGTGCTTCGCGGTTCTCTGCGGAAAACAACTTACTCATATTTTCTGTTCCTCCTTATTAATTAGTCATATCTGTATTCTCACTGCCTTCAGCAACTGCTGTCTCACAACTGTCCTGAGGACAAGCAGGCTCTGACTGAATGGTCATTCCGGCACAAGGCATTGCCTTGATAATCTCACCATAGACCTCCAGACCCTCGGTGACCATTGCAGCTACACCCTTGCTGGTCAGAGTGGCACCAGTGACACCATCTATCTCTGTCTCACTAACAGCTGTTCCTGCCTTGACCACGGTAAGGGCTATGTTTCCCTCCTGATTCAGGACAGGGCGACCAGCAAACTGCTTCTGGAACCAACGCTCGTTGATGCGAGCACCCAGTCCGGCAGTCTCACTCTCATGACCGAAATAGGCACCATAAGCATGGAGCATATCCTCATCAAGTGAGATATAACCCCATAGACCACCCCACAAACCACGTCCCTTGACGGGGAAGACATACTTCACAGCACCATCAGTATCAGCCTTGAAATACTGGGCACCTGCCGATGTCTGCAGAGTGTCGGTAATCACCTCATCATACTTGGCATCCACGGCCTCTCCCTTCAGGTTGTCGATATTGAGAGAGATGAGAATCTGATTCTTTGTATCACGAAGCACGTTGGCATCCTGAGTGGGCTTCAGTGCTGAACTTACGAAAGCCAGCAGGAATGCCACGATAACCACCATCACAGCGGCATACACAATGGTATACACATTGCTGTTGGTGTCGATACCCTTCTTGGCTGCAGCGGGCTGTGCGCCTGCCTCAACCACCTCCTCGATATTGGAAGCATCAGCCATACAGATAGGGCACTTGTCAGGCATGGAGTCTGCCTCGAATGTCTGACCACAAATATTACACTTAAATTTCTTTGCCATGACTCTGTATTATTTAGCACGCTTTGCACGCTTGTTAATATTACTCTGAACGAAGCAGTAGTCAATCAAGGGAGCGAACAGGTTCATCAGCAGGATAGCAAGCATCATACCCTCGGGATAACCAGGGTTGAGAACTCGAACCAAGACTGCTACAACACCAATCAGGAAACCATAGACATACTTACCGCACTCAGTGCGTGCACTGGTCACAGGATCTGTGGCCATAAACACAGCACCAAAAGCAAAACCGCCAAGTACAAGATGCTGATACCACAGAATGTGATTTCCCTCGACACCCTGAAGCAGGAATCCCATCAAGGCACCACCCACGAAGACACTCAGCATGGTCTTCCAGCTGGCCACACCCGTCCAAAGAAGAAGGATGGCACCCAAAGCAATGGCTATCACACTGGTCTCACCTATTGAACCAGGAATAAACCCAAAGATGGCATCCTGAATAGTCTGACAATCAAAGCCCTGGAATCCAGACTCTACAGCAGCACCAAGAGGAGTGGCAGAAGTGGTCACATCAGCCAGATTGTTACCCAAACCACAAATCTGATCCTGAGCCACCCACACCTTGCTGTCACCAGTCATGGAAGAGGGATAACTAAAGAAAAGGAATGCGCGGGTGATGAGAGCAGGATTGAAGATATTCATACCTGTACCACCAAAGATTTCCTTGGCAAATATCACACTGAAGGCC
>JBJFDX010000158.1:0-2291 GCA_051890235.1 Bacteroidaceae bacterium
GCCTCTTTATATCATAGAGATTGACAAAAGTGAAGACGTCTATGCTTTTTTTCCTACTGAGCAGGTTTTGTATGAAAAGATAGAATGTTGGGTCTGAGGTGTACTGATTTTGGTTGACAGTTTGATTTGTTAAAACTAAGTCGATTTACACTCTTGTTACGTTATTCCTAAACTGATTGTCAGAATAGGGGTTTATACCTGTTTTGGTTTACACTTTTTGTTGTATTCCTAAAGCGGTTGTCATGACAAAATCATATTCCTAAACTGGTTGACACCAGCTTGAAAAGATATTCCTGAAACGGTTGACAGCAAATCCGTCATTCCTAAACGAGTTGACAGTTGGCTGCAGAGGAGCAAAGGCTGTGCCAGAGCACTGTTCGTTTTCTTGGCAAGATTGGAGAGGGCTCAATGCCCTCTTCAATCTTTGGATGAGCAATGGCATTAGCCGTCGCACGTCCGTTTCTTGGCGCTGCAAAGGTAATGCTTTATTTGGGTTTGTGCAACATAATTCCTAAATAAGTTTACAGCCAGATTCACTTTTCAGGGTTCAAGAGAGGATTGTCGGACTTGCCGCACATCATTTCATGCGGTGTCTTCATTTCTATTCCCTGATGTGGCCTTGCCTTGTTGTACATCATGATGGCGTTGTCTATCGAGGTGCTTGCATCCATAAAAGGGAGGTCTCCGTTGTTGTACATCCAACTGTTCTTGAGAGTGCCATTCACACGCTCTGCCATGGCATTGTGAAGAGGGTCTCCTGTCTGTGTCATGCTGATGCGTATCCGCATTCCCTGAAGCACCTTCACGTATGCCGCGGACGTGTATTGCACCCCTCTGTCTGTATGGTGTATCGTGTTCTCGCCGATGCTTATACCAAAAGACTTGTAGCTCTCCAATGCCATCTCCAAAGCAGCCAGAGGCCCGTCTGTCTCAAGCGATTCGTAGAAGCAGTACCCTACTATGTAACGGCTGTACGCATCTGTGACAAGTGACAGAAAACCAAACCCTTCCATGCAATAGACATACGTGATGTCGCACACCATGAGTTCTCCTGGAGCCTTTGCGACAAACTTCGGGGAAGTGTTCAGCAAGTCGGGATAGATCTTGTTGCGGTGATTGGAATCCGTCGTCTTCGGGCGGAACTTCTTCTTCTTCAGCATCAAGCCGTTTGCCCTGAGCACATCATAGAACCTGTCGCGTCCAAAGGTGAGCTTTTCCTTGAAGTACTGCTTGCTCAACTCCCACAGTTCACGGCATCCTGCCTTAGGCAGGTTGTCAGGCGCACGGATGTAATGGCAATACCAAACGATACTTGAAATCAGGATGTCTTCCTCATTTGATTTCTCTGCATGCTTGTAGTATCCTTGACGACTTATGCCAAGCAGCCTGCACATGGGATCCACCTTATAAAGATGAATCTCACATGCCAGATACGTGACTACTTGGCACCGGAGTTTTTTCGGATAGGAATAGCATACTTTGTTTCTGCTATCTCTATCATCTTCTCATAGGCATCACGAGCCATCGTGGCCTGCTTGAGTTCAAGATCCTTCTTCTTTAGCGCAAGTTTTAGAAGCCTGATTTCCTCAGCCGGATCTTCCAGATTGCTCTCTGTTTGTAATGTACTCATAGGTGGCGGTAATCTAACGGAAGATGTCTTGTCTTCTATTGCAAAGGTACGCAACCATTTTGAAATACTGGCACGGCCGAGGCCGTTTTCTTTCTCAAATTCACTCTTTGTTTGATTTGAAGCAAGATATAGTTGTATTAAACTCAATCTACGCTCGTCATTCATGCCTGAATATGCTCTCATACTGATAAGTAAAGTGTCAACTTATTCAGTACACGACAAATTCTTTCGGAGATATTTTGGATGTACAAAGATAGAAATCCGTCAAATTCCCAAATTTCAGTGCAATAAACGTTAATAGACAAAGAAAAACATATTTGTCATGGCGAAAAAGGCATACCATCGTGACACCAATGCCCGAATGGTCGTGGGAATTCTGCACGCCAAACGTGCTTTGCGCCACATTCGGTGCATTCCCGATGTTCAGCTGTATTAAAGGCAAAAGCGCGTCACGGCTGGTGGGGCTCGCTTCACGTATGTCGTTCGGCATGTACCTCATGTACCTTTTCCTCCTCTGCAACATTGCACCGATATTTGTCAACGACAACCCCTTTTAAAATGTCAGACTCCATAAATACTATTGCTGTCCGATAAAAATAGGGATTGGATTATTTCTGTTGTTTAACTGCCTGTAAATAGGCATTGGTCTTGTAATTCTCAA
>JBJFDX010000159.1:0-2291 GCA_051890235.1 Bacteroidaceae bacterium
ACTTTGGCCGTCTGAAAAGGTCAGCCACGCCACTGTAACATATATTATCACAACACCCTCGATTATAATCATACATACTCCACACAGCCCCGCCAATGGTAGCTTCACTGCGCAGACGATTGCTGTTTTGTGACCATTGAGCATTCCACTGGTTTTGCAGCAAAGCCTTTTCTCCGTCACCTCTGGTCACTCGTGTTGTACTGTAATGTCCACCAAACTCATAATCATAATACTCACGAATGAAGGATGGTTTGCCACTATGGTTAGGTCGAGAGAACGTTTGCTGATCCCAGTCATTGTAGCAAACATCAAATCCATTATAGCCATAGGTATCCCCCGAGGTGTAACAAGGTCCGTCAGGCAGTTCTGCATGAGCTGTTCGTATGGCACCATCTTTCCATGAATCATCAGGCCACGACTCATTGAGCGTGGTCTCCCACATGATAATAGAAGGATGATTACGATCCCTACGTATCATTTCCTGAATGTTTCTATAAGTAAGGTTTATAAAGACAGAGTCTCTCGTGTAATACTGCCATCCAGGAATAGGTTCAATGGCCAGCAAGCCCAGTTCATCACAAGCATCCAGCACGGAGGGGTCTTGGGGATAATGTCCAAGTCTCACCGTGTTAAAACCGCTCCACCGCATCTGCCACACGTCACGGTATTGTGCACAATCACTCAGCGCATTACCAACGTAGGGATATTCCTGATGCCGATTGGTTCCATCTAAATAATAACGTTTACCATTGATAAAACAGCCCTCACGTGTAATCTCCAGTTGGCGGATACCAATGCGTGTGTCAAGCACATCCACAACACGCCCATCTTGAAGAAGTTCTGAACATAGAATATACAGATTAGGACTGTCTGGACTCCAGAGTCGAGGATTGGCAACATCCATCCTTTGTGTGAGAGCAACCGCCTTTGACATACCTTCCACCTCAGTATGAAGTGTCTGCTGCACACTGGCCACCTTGTTTCCACGACCTTTCCCCTTATGCCATGTGTATAGGCTCTGTCTTACCACCAGTTCATTTTGCTTTCCTGTATAATCAGCAACCTCAGTATACACCTGTACCACTGCATGACCTTGATTAACTTCAGGATAAGAAACGCGTACACCTCCACCTGCCACTCTGTCAGTCAACAGAGGGTGAGTGATCTGAATATTCGGTTTACACACCAGAAAGACATCTCTATACAAACCACTATGATAACAGAAGTCTAAAGTACCAAGAGACTTTCCTGGGGGTATTAGCCCATTGTCGTTATTATCCAGTCTTACCACCACATCATTGTCTCCCACCTGTGACACCTCTGTGATATCAACCACAAACGTGGTGAAACCACCTGCATGTGTAGCCACATGTTTATCGTTGACCCATATATCTGCCAATTGCATAGCACCTTCAAACTCCAGTAGCACCCTACCATCCTTCTGCTTTGGAGTAAGAGGAAGTGTGCGACGATAATAGCACACCCCCTGCCAAGGCTTCTGTATCACATAAGGTTCCACGAAAGCCGTATGTGGCAAACAGACTGATTGCCACTTCGCTTCTGCCAGCAGATGACGCTCAGCACTTAGCAAACTATCTGAAAGCAGAGGAAAAGCCTGAGTTCCCTCTGAGATAGTATGCTCTACATTAAACTGTGATTCCCAGCCGGTACCCTGCTGACCGGCCACCCAATCCTTTTGATTCACGTTTGCAAGCCGGTAAAACAGCCAATCATCATTGATGAGCTTGCGCTCTGTTTGTGCCATCGCAGAATGCACACAAATACATATAAGCACAAGAAAAACTAAAACATAATGATTTTGATGTTTCATTTTGAATACAGATTTTTGGGGTTGTACTTTATAACCGCAAATTTATCAAATTTAAAGGAGAAAAATATGATTGCAGGCTATCAAATGATTATTAAATGTGTAAGATAGCAAACATTCTGAATTACTTCTCGCAATCCATTCTTGTACTTCTCCGAGTAATGCCTCAAAAACCTTCAAAAAAACACTTTTCATCAGCGCATAGAAAAACTATACATAAAGAGAATCTAATGATTGAATCGGGTTTAATTGATTGCTTTCTTAAAAAAAAGAGGATGAAATGTTTGCCGAATCAAGAAAAAGGCGTACCTTTGCAACCGCAAACAAGAGATTTGCACAGCGAACTATTGACTTACTGAAAAGGAAATAACGTCAGGGAATCATTCATGACGCGATATAAATCCAGTTTGCGGAAATAGCTCAGTTGGTAGAGCACAACCTTGCCAAGGTTGGGGTCGCGAGT
>JBJFDX010000160.1:0-2288 GCA_051890235.1 Bacteroidaceae bacterium
CTTGATGTAATTCTTCTCGGCTGTCTCATAATTCTCCTGTATCTCACCTCTCTTTACGAGGTCATCCAGAACGGCAAAGGTAAGATAAGGACAGATGGCGCTGGCTCCATAACCCAGAAGCAAGGCGGCATGCATTACCTCACGTATCTCTCCGCTTTCAACAATCAAAGCTGTCTGAACACGTTTTCCCACGTTAATCAGATGATGATGAACAGCACTTACGGCCAGCAGGGAAGGTATTGCGGCATGCTTGGCATCGATTTCCCTGTCCGAAAGAATGATATAGCTGATACCTCTATCTACACATTCCTCAGCCTCGTGGCACAGATTTTCAAGTGCGTTTCTGAGTGCACTCTCTCCACCATCAATGGAAAACAGAATAGGTAATTTCGTGGTGTTGAAACCTTTGTAACGGATGTTGCAGAGGATATCAAGCTGAGTATTGTTAAGAACGGGATGCGGCAGGCGCACCATCTTGCAGTTTGATTCGTCAGGAGTCAGGATTCCGGTTCCTACTGCACCTATATATTCGGTGAGAGACATCACAAGTTCTTCACGAATAGGGTCTATAGCAGGATTGGTAACCTGGGCAAACTGCTGTCGGAAGTAGTTGAAGAATATCTGAGGACGGTCACTTGCTACAGCCAAAGGGGTGTCATTGCCCATGGCAGCCACAGGTTCCGAACCATTGACGCACATAGGGATGACTGTCTTTTCAATATCTTCCTCTCCAAATCCGAAGGTAAGCAACTTACGCTCCAAATTCTCTACATCATTTCTTACATGCCTGCCGCTCTTGAGATTCTCCAATTGGATACGGTTTGCGCGTAGCCAATCCTTGTAGGGATGAGCCTTAGCCAAGCGTTCCTTGATTTCTCCGTCATAATAAATCTTGCCTTCCTGAGTATCAATCAGCAGGAGTTTACCCGGCTGTAGACGCCCTTTTTCTGCTATCTCTCCCGGCTCAAAATCCATCACTCCCACTTCGCTTGCAACCACCATCATACCTTTATTGGTAATGGTATACCGACTGGGACGAAGACCGTTGCGGTCAAGCATACCGCCTGCATAACGTCCGTCGCTGAAAAGAAGGGCAGCAGGACCATCCCACGGCTCCATCAAGATGGAATAATATTCGTAAAAAGCTTTGAGTTCGTCGGAGATAGGATTCTTGTCATTGAAACTCTCGGGCACCATGACGGCCATAGCCTGAGGCAGAGAGAGTCCGCTCATGACAAAGAATTCAAAGACGTTGTCCAGACTGGCAGAGTCACTCATGTTGGGTTGAATGATTGGACTTATAGCCTTCACGCTTCCCAATTCTGAACTGTCAAGTACACTCTCACGCGCTTTCATCCACGAACGATTGCCACGGATGGTATTGATCTCACCATTATGAGCCAGAAGTCTGAAGGGCTGAGCCAGGGACCATGTGGGGAATGTGTTGGTACTGAATCGGGAATGAACCAAAGCAAGTCCGCTTGTAAAGTAGGTATTGCTCAAGTCGGGATAATAGGCCCTGACTTGTGTGCTGGAAAGCATACCTTTGTAGATAATATTCTTGCTGGAGAGACTCACGATATAGAAGTCTGGATCACTCACTCGCTTCTCGATTCTCTTTCTTATCAGATAAAGTGTACGTTCAAAACGTGGATAGGCTTCATCTGTCACTCCTGTCACAAACAATTGTTTGATATCAGGTTCTACCTCTCTGGCACTCTCACCCAAACATTCCGGACAGGTTGGGACCGCCCTCAGTCTCATCAGATTGAGGCCTTCACGCTCGATTTCTTCTATCACAATAGACAGGATGTCCTGCTGACGTTGGGAATCCTTTGGCAGAAACACAAGTCCGGTTCCATAATGTCCCTTTTCGGGAACAGGAATGCCCTGTAGGAGGATAAACTCATGGGGAATCTGTAACAGAATGCCTGCTCCGTCACCTGTCTTTCCATCAGCACCTTCGGCACCCCTATGCCGCATATTTTCAAGCACCTTGAGTGCATTGTCCACCAGTTCGTGACTTTTATTACCATGGATATTTACCACCATACCTACGCCACAAGCGTCATGCTCATAGTCGGGACTGTACAATCCCTTTCGAACCTCTTTCTCTCTTGTCATGTCTTTATGCCGTTTATTGACGTTTTGATTTAAATTTTCGCCTTTCGATTGCAAAGTTACAAACTAATCTCGAATTAAGTAATAAATAGATAATACTTTCTTGTGTTTTGTAGCAACATAACAGAAATATTACTCAATAAAGCTTCATTTGCTTACAGAATAAG
>JBJFDX010000161.1:0-2279 GCA_051890235.1 Bacteroidaceae bacterium
CACTCCCATCCATTATCTGGAACAAGACTTGAGCCGATGGAGCGATACATGGTCTCTGCGCCTGGGTGACCATCAGAATCCCCGCACGTTTGCTCAGGGCGAGCAGGTCACTTTTCGTTTTGCCATCCATGCCCAGGGGGGAGCCCGGCTGAAGAATGTGTATGAGAAGACCGTCGTGCAGGAGGGGCCTCAATGGGTGCGGCTCATCAATCACAAGGACATCCTGCCTGGGAGCGCACTCGATTTCTCAAAGCTCCAACTGCAGCATGCCCCGGCTGGAAAGTACGGTTGGCTGAAGGCTCAGGGAGGAGCGTTTGAGTTTGAGCGCATGCCAGGCAAGTCCTGCCGGTTCTATGGCGTAAACCTCTGCTTCACGGCCAATTATCCCACCCACGAGGTGGCCGACTTGCTTACCGACCGACTGGTGCGCCTGGGATACAACAGCATACGCATCCATCATCATGACGACATCTGGGGAAAGGGAGACCCCGAGATGCGCGACCGGCTGGATTATCTGCTGGCCAAAGCCATCCAAAAAGGACTCTACGTCACCACAGACATGTATGTGTCCCGACACGTCACCTGGCAGGAGCTGGGAGTAGACCGCGAGGGTGAGGTGGGCATGGACCTCTTCAAGTCGCTGGTGGGTTGCTTCGAGCCCGCTTATCAGAACTGGTGCCGGTTTGCCCGGGAGTTTCTCGAGCATCGCAATCCCTATACCGGACGCCAGTATAAGGATGAGCCCGGGATGCCCCTCCTCTCGCTCATCAACGAGGGTGAACTCTTCATGGGATTCAACTCCAAGAGTGACGAACCCATCATCCTGCAGGCCTACAGGGAATTTCTGGGCAAGGACGAGCCATTTGTGTACGGCTCTCCCGCCTTCAATGCCTTTTCCGATGAACTGGAAAGGCGCATAGCCACACGTTGCTCGGCTTACCTGAGACAGATAGGATGCAAGGCCCTGCTCACCAACGACAACAACGGCCCCCATCATGCTGAGGGCGAAGGCACAACACCTCTCTATGACTACGTGGACAATCATTTCTATATCGACCATCCCCAGTTCCTGGAACAGAGTTGGCGGCTACCATCCCGTTGCAACAACGACAATCCCGTGGGCTATGGAGGTCCCGATCTGTTCCGCAAGAACTACGCCAAGGGCTATTCCAAACCCTATACCATAACCGAATGGAACTTCTCAGGGCCCGGACGCTATCGCGGTTTGGGAGGCATATTCACGGGAGCCAAAGCCGCCATTCAGGAGTGGGACGGCCTGTGGCGATTTGCCTATTCCCACAGTAGCGATGACCTGGTGGACAACCCCGATTCACATCCCGGATATTTCGATGTGGCAAGCGACCCGCTCTCGCAAGCCTCCGACCGAGCTTCCATTTGCCTTTTCCTCAGGGGGGATGCCCAGGAGGACCATCATCTGCAACTTGATCAGAATACAGGCGTGCTCCGGCTCGATACCAAGCGCATGTGCGGCATCTATGCCACCCAGGGCAAACACACGGCAGGTATCCTCACGGCTGAGGTAAGTGGTGCAGCGGGTACTGTCTGTCTCTGTTCGCTCGATGGCAAGGACCTCTCTCAGTCTCGTCACATGCTCCTCACCCACATCACGGACGTGCAGGGAGACGGAACCCAGTATGCCGACACCCAGCGCAGGATTCTGCTCCGATGGGGTAGAGGCACGTTGCTGGAGCGCGGTTCGGCACAAGTAACCATCGCTACCTCTGCCACCAAGGGCTATAGGGTGTATGAGACCGACACCACAGGACGTCGCGTGGCCACCTTGCCCGTCACCCATGACCGGCAGGGCATCACCTTCACGGTCTCCACAGCCAACGACCGGAACGAAGGTCGCATCTATTACGAAATCTGCCGATAGCCCCTTCCTTCTGGAACCTGTATCCGGTATCCATTGCAAGGTTCTATCTTGACCTGAACTTCGTACTGATGCGTGACTTTTAAGTATATGCTGCATAGATGTGTGATTCCGTCATGATGTTCTCAATAGATTGATTCTTTAATCCATGATTTTCCTTCTTATGGCAGATTTTTAGGTAAGTCCGCATTTTGTGTCATTTGTTTTTGACTTGAGTCTCTGAAAAAGCGTTCCCGAGAATGTTTTTCCTCTGTCCGTATTTGTCCAAAGTCAGTCTGTAGATTCCTCTGCCCATTTTGCCCGTTTTGGACGCAAACGTTTGCAACCCATCCCGCAAACGTTTGCAACCGCGATCGCAAACGTTTGCATCCTCGGTCGCAAACGT
>JBJFDX010000162.1:0-2278 GCA_051890235.1 Bacteroidaceae bacterium
GGCACCTTTGGGTGCCCCACAATGTGTTACCTGATAAACATTAGATAATCTTCTTACCAATAAAACGATATCAACCATTCAAATTAACCTAATGAAAATATATTAACCATATCCATATTACGTGCATCACTGCACCTTTCACAAAAATGTTCTTTTCTTTCTGTTCGCTTCTGCTCGGGGTCTATATGACTTGGGCAGAGCAACGGTTACCAGATATCCTCCGGTGTCTCGGGGTTGTCATAGACATCCTTTGCGCAATACTCCAGATAGTCCATGTAGAACTCTGTCTTGTCGGAGTCGAGTACCGACTTGATCTTCAGATAGTAGACCTCCTTGGGATCCAGAGTCTGACGAACGATGATGTGGCGCACGTTTGCACGGTCGTTGTATCCTCGTTCTGTACCGTCGTTGGAGTCAATGGCTTGAGAACCCTTCATGTATCCGTTGTTTCTCATACGCTTGTCCACCTCGGCATCATAGTCATCGTCACCTGTGTCACGCTCCCAACCGGAGAATCGGTTGTCGGCACTTACGGTCAGGTCAATGGGGATACCTGCTACGGGAAGGTTGTTCAGGTTGTTGCCGAAGTACATCTGTGCCACACCTCGTTTGGTTGTTGCAAGCACCTCGTAGCGGAGCTCGTAGGTTCCGCGCTTGGGTACGGGAGGCAGCTTGAAGGTAATCTCATATCGGCCTACAGCCTTCATCTCATCACGATTCAGATTGCACCAGTCGTCGTTCCATGCGTTATAGTACACGAACTTGGTCTGGTCGTTCTGCATCATGTTCTCGAAGTAGTTGTAGGTGGTCACCGTATTGGGGATGTACACGTGCTTGTATCTTTCCTCGGTGGCTCTCTTCAGACGGATGTCGTTGTTCATTGCTTCAGGCATCATGCTCATACCGTCAAAGCGGATACGCGTCTTCATGAGGTTGTCTCTCGTTGCGTCATTGTATGAGAGGGGAGCATCGATGGGGTAGATGCAGGCATTTTCAATATCATTCAGGACAGCCATCGGAGACTCCTTCATGATGCGGCATCCCACCTTGTCAGAATCACAGCTTGTCTCCTCGCCTGTGCCTTTACGCGCCAGGTCTCTTTCGGGGAAGCGGTTGATGAATACGCCGTTGCTCTGCTTTGATTCGTAGAGCTTGAAGAGGCGGCGGGGACCCATGCTGGTGTAGTATTCCATCACGGGGATGGTGAGTATGTAGGGGTTGTTCAGATTGTATCCGTACTCATTGATGTGGAACACCAGACGGTCGGGCTGTATGCGCATGGGCAACATGTGGTAGGTAATCCACTGGTAGAGCAGGTTTTCCTCTGACATGTAATTCTCGTCGGTAACGAACTTGTCTTCCTTGGAATACTGGTCGTTGTCAAGAATCCATTGTATGAGTTCCTGGAACAGATTCTCGGAGTCGGGGTCTATGCCTTGCTCGCGCCAGAAGTCATCTGTCTCGGCAAAGATGGTAAATCCGTAGAGCCTGTGCTTGGGCGCATAACCGATGCTTCCCTCGGCGAAACCGTTTCCGGTCATGTTCTCCAGATTAGGAATTCTGTTGGTGAGGTATAACTTCTCATACACCTCGTCACGTACTGCGTTGAGGGTGTCAAGCAAACCGCAGGCCTTCAGAACACGGAAGCATGTGCGATAACCGTCCTTGTTCTTCTCCAGATAGTCATTGATGTATTCTGAGCAGGTGACGCCAGAGGGGGCGATGGTTTTTTCCATCTGATGGATGACGCCATTCAGACAGACGATGTCTCGCTGCAGCTCATTGATGGGACAGTCCATATTGATGTAGATGCTGTCTGGTCTGTTGGTGATGTAATGCACTGACAACTTCTTGTCGTTCAGGCATGACATGACAAATTCAGCTTTGTCCTCGGTAGGGAATTCGGCTGTAGTGTATGCTTCGGTCTCCAATCCTCCGTCGATGATGGAGTTGAACACAATCACTTTGCGGATGGAGTCCAGCTTTGTGCTGTCGGTAAAGGCGTCCCAGGATGGGCGGGACAGAATGGTGGAATCCTTCTGGCAAACATCTTCCAGATACTTCTGGATAGCCTCGTTGGTGGGAGCAAAGCAGGTGTAGTGACCACGTGCAGCCAGCAGGGCGGCAACCTTGGTGTCACTCACTTCACTTACGTTCACTTTCTCCAGCAGGGATACGTACTCTGAGTAGGCTTCGTGCTTCTGCAGATAGGAAAGCACTGTGTTGTACTTGAATACGTAACGTGCAGAGGTGTCGATGTTCTCCTTACATGAGGAGA
>JBJFDX010000163.1:0-2274 GCA_051890235.1 Bacteroidaceae bacterium
TTATTTTATGCATTAAAAAAAAGCCTATAACTTTGCTTTTAGAAAACGCAACTCTCCACACTTATGGACAAGAGATGCAAAAGTATATAGGTTTAAGAACATAAAAAGATTACGACTATGGCAACAAAGAAATGGGTATGCCCCGTATGTGGTTACGTTTATGAGGGAGAGAATCCTCCCACCGAGTGTCCTCAATGTCACGTTCCCGGCTCTAAGTTCAAGGCTCTTGACGAGAACAAGGGACTGCAGTTCGTTACCGAACACGAGTTGGGCGTGGCCAACAATATCCCCGACACAGAGGACGGCAAGTTCATCCTGCAGGGTCTGCACGACCACTTCGTAGGTGAATGCACAGAAGTAGGTATGTATCTGGCCATGAGCCGCCAGGCCGATCGCGAAGGTTACCCCGAAATTGCAGAAGCATTCAAGCGCTATGCCCTGGAAGAAGCAGAACACGCAGCCAAGTTTGCAGAACTGCTGGGCGAGGTAGTATGGGACACCAAGACCAACGTTGAGAAGCGCATGCTGGCCGAGGAAGGTGCCTGTGCAGGCAAGATGGAGATAGCCAAGAAGGCAAAGGCTCTGAACCTGGATGCTATCCATGACACCGTTCATGAGATGGCAAAGGATGAGGCTCGCCACGGATCTGGCTTCCAGGGACTCTTCAACCGCTACTTCAAGAAGTAAGTTATCCATAATGGGTAGCACAATACTACCCTCATACGATTGCAGGGACTATGTCAAGAGGCATAGTCCCTGCTCCGTATATCAACCCACCATCGGTGATGAGACCGCAAAGGTGGATTATCAGCTCAGAAGAAGTTACTGACGCATGTCGGAATCCACAAAACGCAAAGGAAGCAAGGCATCTATCCCGCTGCATTCATACACGCCCTCAGTACCATAAAGCAACATCCTCACAGGATGTCCGAAGCGATCCTCCACGCCAGAGATAACCTGACGGCAGGCACCACAGGGCGAGATGGGAGCAGGCAGAAAACGATTTCCCTTGCGTGCCGCTATGGCAAGAGCAAGTACAGGCTGGTCGGGATACTGGGCATTGGCAGCAAAAAGGGTGGTTCGCTCGGCACACAAGCCCGACGGATAAGCAGCATTCTCCTGATTGGCACCTGTGAATACCAGTCCATTGGCCAACCTTGCAGCCGCCCCGACACGAAATTTGGAATAAGGAGCATAACTGCCCTTGGTAGCCTCCATGGCAGCTTCCACCAGTTCCTTGTCTGATTGCGACAATTCATCCATGTTATACACACGAAACACGCTCTTTATCTCTATTTCCTTCATAGACTGACGTTTTGCTTGAGACAAATTTATGTTTTTTTTTCCTAATCCAGTTATTTTTGGGTAATTTTGTGCCTTCAAAGGGAAAAGCATGTTAAAAAAGACAAGAATTCTACTGGCTCTGCTCCTATTTGTATGCAGTAGCCTATCGTTGATGGGACAAAGAACCAACCAAGCATACTGGACTTACATCGACAAATACAAAGATTGGGCCATAGAGCAAATGAAGCTTTATCGCATTCCTGCCAGCATCACCCTTGCTCAGGGTTTGCTGGAGAGCGCAGCAGGACGAAGCACTTTGGCCACGGAGGCAAACAATCACTTCGGCATCAAATGCGGAGGCACATGGACAGGACCATACGTTCTGCGTAATGATGACGCCCCCAACGAGAAGTTCCGTAAATACCAGAGTGCACACGACAGTTTCGAGGACCACTCGCGCTTTCTCCAAGGCAAGCGCTATCAGGGACTTTTCCGTCTGCAAATTACAGACTACAAAGGATGGGCCCATGGGCTCAAGGCTGCCGGATATGCCACCAGCCCCACCTATGCCGAGTCTCTCATCCGTATCATAGAGATGTACAACCTGAGTCAGTTTGACTCTGGCAGATATCTGCTTCTCTCACAAAAGAAGGGAGTGATAGATCAAGACCCATTCTACATCGACCATGTGGTCTATCGCAACAACAAGAACTACTTCATCGTGGTGGAGCCAGGGGATGACATGGCCACCATAAGCGAGAAGACCGGCGTAAGCCTGAAGGACCTGTATGAATACAACGACCTGCCCAAGGACTACGCTGCCACAGCAGGAGACCTCATCTATCTGCAGAAGAAGCGTAAGTGTGCCTCAAAGGAATTCAAGGACTACCCCATCCACATCGTGGAAGTGAACCAAAGCATGCATGACATCTGTCAACTGTATGGCATCAGGCTCAAGTATCTGTATAAGCTCAACAAGATGTCGGCTGA
>JBJFDX010000164.1:0-2272 GCA_051890235.1 Bacteroidaceae bacterium
ACACATATAGACAGAACTGATTTGAATCTAATAAACCGATTCGGGTCTGACGGATTGGACGGAGTCTCGTGGTGGGAATAGGAGATCAAAATATTTGCTCCCATGGAGCTACTGACAGTTACCTTAGCCTCGTGCTTCCTGTCCTCGTAGGTACTGCCCTCCAGGCAGCATCTGTGCTGATATCTTTGGGGTTCCGGGGGCGTTGCCCCCGGTTACTCAAAGTAGTGCCCTCCAGGCACCGGAGCGCTTGTCTGGCTATCCGCTGTGGATGGAGGTAGAGCAGGGGGACAATGACGGCTGCCGGTCATGTACGCTTCATATACTCATAGATGAAGATTGGGAAACTATTTAATATGGCTACATGCTCACTCTGGTTCACATACTTCACCACTTGACTCTTGAATATAGATAACTGAGCTATGTCTGACTTCTCTCTCGGCAAGGAATACTGACCCTTTGTCAACAAGTTAGCCTTGCATACATTCATCTGCTTGAGATATTCCCAATTATCCTTTACCTTTAGGTATTTAGCCTTGGTGGGAGTTTCACCATCCTGGAATAACAAATGATCAAAACTGTCATATGCAGAAAACTCACGTACCAGATGCTTGAAATCCCTGCACGCTTCCCTCCCAACCATATAGTGGACATAAGCTTCATCAGGAAGCTCCCTGGTGTAACAAATGGACTCAATCATCGGATAATTGATGTAGAGCTTTCCATTGTCAGTCTCATCATCAAAGAGCATCAGCATCTCTTCCAACCTACTATTGATTTCCTTCAGAGAGAACTGGGAGTTCTGGAAGTCATAATCGAAGAAGAGAAAGATTTCCGAAATATCTGAGCTTCTTATGCCCTGCAGAGTGGTGTCATCTCTCTCAGCAAGGCGTTCACGCATGAGGGCAACAATATCGCCATCTCCATCATACTCCTGCAGTTCACGATAAAGGTCATAGATATTATTCCCGAAAGAGCAGATGATATTGTCATTTGCCCGCGGGAAGTACAGCCTCTCCAATGTCTTGTACAGACGTGGCTCTCGTTCATCGCCTTCGAACACAAAAAGTATCATAAGCCAAATGTGCCGCCTCTGTAGAGTTTCTCCAGATTGTGACCGAAGCGCAGTTCCTTGTCTGTCATGTCACAGATGGGTCTGATCATGTTGTCCCTGAGGATGAAGAAACAGTCTGGCCGAAGCAAGTCGTTGCTCAGAAGGAAAGTGTCATGTGTGGTCACAAATACCTGATTGTTGTCCTCAAAGAGATGCTTTGAGATTCTGTAGGAAAGTTCATGATGGTAGAAAGCGTCAAACTCGTCGATGAAAACGAATGAGGCATTGCCCATCTCCTTCAGCCAAAAATACTGAAGTTCCAGATTCTTTGTACCTGTGGAAGCAACCAACAGGAAGGGAACTCTCACACCATCCATCAGGCAGAAAAGAACATTCTCACCCGGTGCATTGGGAGCAAACTTATAGTCCTGTCCACTTACCTCCTTTAAGTATGCGGCAAAATCATCGGACAGATGATGTGTGATGATGTACTCCTCTATGTTGCTGCCACCCTCTTTCAAACCAATAAACTCTCTGTTGTCAAGACTCCTGAAAAACAACATGTTTTCCACAAAATCACGAAGCAACAGCAAAGCATGGTCCTTGGGAAGAGGAACGGAACTGAGCAGATAATTGACTATGGAGATATTGTTGGCACTATCCCTCAGATTATCCACTGCAGTCTGAGTCAAGCCAAACTCATCAGCAATCACCAATTGGGCTTTATCCTTCAGCAACACCTCATTGCCATCCAGAATCAGTTGCTCACGCACGATATTGCCCTTCAGTTCGGAGGAAACCTTACTATAATTATATAATATAGTATGGCCACCCAAGGCAAACGTATACTCAAACTCTACAGGCTGACTCTGATTACCTGCGCAAGCATAGTTCAGATAATAGTCGGGCTTCTTCCATTTATGAGAAAGATGGTTGGCAATGTCAAAGATAGCCAAGCCAAAGTTTGACTTTCCTGCTCCATTAGGACCATAGATGATACCATTCTTGATAATTCCTTCCCGAATGGCAGCAGTATTGAACGAGTAATTGCTTGGGCGGGACAAGTCCCATTCAATGCGATTACGGAACCCTCTATAGCCTACAACAGCGAATTTTGCCAGCATATCAACTTGATATTATGATTATTTCGAGCGAGATGATTATGCACACAGATCCAATGAGATTCCTTTTTCACATTGTTGCGTGCTGATGAATCTTATG